>NZ_JACSMT010000044.1:0-22140 GCF_018618815.1 Exiguobacterium sp. s128
GTGGTCACACCCGTTCCCATGCCGAACACGGAAGTTAAGCACTTGAACGCCGAAAGTAGTTGGGGGCTTCCCCCTGTGAGGATAGGACGCTGCCAGGCGATCGTTCCGCAATAGCTCAGTGGTAGAGCAACCGGCTGTTAACCGGTAGGTCGTAGGTTCAAATCCTACTTGCGGAGCCATTATATTTACTTCTTCACCACAAGCAATGGAGAGCTGTCCGAGTGGCCGAAGGAGCACGATTGGAAATCGTGTAGGCGTCATAAGCGTCTCAAGGGTTCGAATCCCTTGCTCTCCGCCATAACATTTTCAATTTTAAGATGGCCCGTTGGTCAAGCGGTTAAGACACCGCCCTTTCACGGCGGTATCACGGGTTCGATTCCCGTACGGGTCACCATTTTTATTAGCGCGGGGTGGAGCAGTCTGGTAGCTCGTTGGGCTCATAACCCAAAGGTCGTCGGTTCAAATCCGGCCCCCGCAATTACATACGGTCCTGTGGTGTAGCGGTTAACATGCCTGCCTGTCACGCAGGAGATCGCGGGTTCGAATCCCGTCAGGACCGCCATTGTTAAGGCTTTGTAGCTCAGTCGGTAGAGCAGAGGACTGAAAATCCTCGTGTCGGCGGTTCGATTCCGTCCAAAGCCACCATATGATTTTCAAATGATTTTCCCATTGTGGGGGGGTAGCGAAGTGGCTAAACGCGGCGGACTGTAAATCCGCTCCCTCGGGTTCGGCGGTTCGAATCCGCCCCCCCCCACCACTCTTAGGGGCATAGTTTAGCGGTAGAACTACGGTCTCCAAAACCGTCAGCGCGGGTTCGATTCCTGCTGCCCCTGTTTTATTATTATGGCGGTTGTGGCGAAGTGGTTAACGCACCGGATTGTGATTCCGGCATTCGTGGGTTCAATTCCCATCAGTCGCCCTTTTATTATTGGGCTGTGGCCAAGTGGTAAGGCACTGGATTTTGATTCCAGCATGCGAAGGTTCGATCCCTTCCAGCCCAGCTTTTGTGCGGAAGTAGTTCAGTGGTAGAATACGACCTTGCCAAGGTCGGGGTCGCGGGTTCGAATCCCGTCTTCCGCTCCAATAAGTGGCGCCATAGCCAAGTGGTAAGGCAGAGGACTGCAACTCCTCTATCGTCAGTTCGATTCTGACTGGCGCCTCCAATTTCTAATTTAATGTTTATGCAAGAGATTGTGCCGGTGTGGCGGAACTGGTAGACGCGCACGACTCAAAATCGTGTTCCTTTGGAGTGTCGGTTCGATTCCGACCACCGGTATCTTGCGGGTGTAGTTTAGTGGTAAAACCTCAGCCTTCCAAGCTGATGATGAGGGTTCGATTCCCTTCACCCGCTTTTACCTTTGTTACAATCTCAAGATTCACCTGATTATGCGGGTGTAGTTTAGTGGTAAAACCTCAGCCTTCCAAGCTGATGATGAGGGTTCGATTCCCTTCACCCGCTTACCTGAAAAGAGCAACGTGTCGTTTTTAATTGACACATTGCTCTTTTTGTTTAGAAATGAAAAAATGATGGGAAAGGAGCGATATGATGGATGGAGCGGCATTAAAAGCTCAGTTGCAGGCGTATGCAACGGAAATTGGGATTGATGAATTCCGTGTCACGACGGCAGATCCTTTTTTAGTGATGAAACAACGACTCATTCAACAACAAGAAAAGGGATATGCGTCGGGTTTTGAAGAACCTGATTTAGATCGGCGAACAACCCCGACGCTGTTATTGGATGATGCAGTATCGATCATTGCGATTGCCGTTGCTTATCCAAGTAAACTAAAGGATGCTCCACGTGGCAAAGAAGGGGAACGACGTGGAATTTTCGGTCGTTCTTCCTGGGGGCTGGATTACCATCAAGCTTTAAAAAACCGGCTCATGCTTCTCGAGGAAAAAATACACACACTCTCTCCAGGGAGTCAGACACGTTCGATGGTCGACACAGGAGAGTTAGTCGACCGGGCAGTCGCAGAACGGGCGGGAATCGGATTTAGCGGAAAGAATTGTTCGATCATCAGTGAGACCCACGGCTCCTATCTCTATCTAGGTGAGCTGATCACAGATTGTTATCTGCCGCCAGATGAGGCGGTAGAAGAGTTGTGTGGATCCTGTACGAAATGTATGGATGCTTGTCCGACAGATGCACTGGTCGAGCCCGGTGTAATTGATGCGAAACGCTGTATCTCGTTTATTACACAAACCAAAACGCTGATTCCGGAAGACTTCCGTTATGCGCTTGGAAATCGGTTATATGGCTGTGATACGTGTCAACAAGTCTGTCCCTACAATCGAAAAAAACACGCAACGCAACATGCAGAACTTCAACCGGATCCAGAACAGGTTAAACCGTTACTGATTCCATTACTGTCACTCAGTAACCGGGAATTCAAGACACGATTTGGTTCCTTATCTGGTGCATGGCGTGGGAAAAAACCGATACAACGAAATGCGGTTTGCGCTTTGGTTCATTATCAGGACCGGACGGCACTTGATGCCTTACGCACGATGGCAGAAACGGATCAGCGGGAAGATATGCGTGCTTTAGCAATTTGGGCAATTGGAAGAATTTCCGGTCAAGAAGCCGAGGGATATGTTCAAGATCGTTTGTCGGTAGATGCGGCAAACGATGTTCAAGTAGAAGGAGCACGTTTACTCGACGAATGGAGGGCGGAACGTGCCGTATCATCAACTGAAGTGTAGTTTTGGTGAACTGCTTGTCGCCTGGAATGATGATGAGCAAGTAGTTTATCTAGATTTTGGGCTCGACAAGACCCGCCTTGGACGCTATCTTGGGAAAGATAGTTATGAGCAAGCACCGTTACCGGAAACACTTGCCGCGGCATTCGAAGCTTATGAGAACGGATGTCCGGAGGCATTTGATACGGTTCCTTGCCGCCTAGACGTGACGGATTTTCAACGACGTGTCTTAACGGCACTGCGAACGATTCCGTTCGGACAAACGGCAAGCTATGGACAACTCGCACGGATGATTGGTTCTGACAAGTCAGCTCGTGCTGTTGGCGGAGCACTCAATCGAAATCCAATTGCTTTGATTTATCCGTGCCACCGGATCATCGGGGCATCCGGTAAGATGACAGGTTTTGCTAGTGGTATTGCCCAAAAAGAAGCGCTACTTGCGCACGAGTCAGGAGAGAATATTTAATGGCTATTCATGTAGTAATGTATCAACCAGAAATCCCGCAAAACACAGGAAACATCTCACGGACATGTGCGGCGACACATTCGGTCTTACATTTAATTCGTCCACTCGGTTTTTCGACGGATGACAAACAACTCAAACGAGCAGGCCTTGATTATTGGGAGTTCGTAGATGTGCGTTACCATGATTCGTTAGAAGAGTTATGGAGCAAACACCCGGACGGGACGTTTTATTACATCACGAAGTATGGCGAAAAATATCCTAGCCAAGTGGATTTATCCAATGTCGAAGAAGATTACTTTTTTGTATTCGGACGTGAAACGAAAGGACTCCCTTTAAACGTCATCGATGAAAATCTCGACCGTTGCATTCGTCTGCCGCAGTCGAATCTCGTTCGTTCGTTGAATGTATCGAACACAGCGGCCATCATTGTGTATGAAGCGTTACGCCAGCAAGGTTACGCAAACTTACTATGAATCAACAAATCCCCCTGTCCCGAACTAACGGGCAGGGGGATTGTTTTATTCGTTACCTTCAGGTTTTTTGTTGTAGCCTGCGGTGAAAATCGCTGTCAAGAAAGCGAGACTAACGCCTACCATTAAAATAAATGCCATTTTTGCTTCCCCCTTTAGTCTCAATAACCGATATAATCTATTATAGTATACTTGTTAGTGTAATTGTGTGCTACATATGAATTTTCTATGAATGGAGACCGAACATGCGGACGAACGTCTACTTATTGAGTTATGCCCCTTTGATCAGTATCTTGCTGTTTAGCACGTCACTTGCGATTGCTACGTCCGAGCTGGCGCTTACTTGGTTAAACGATGTCGGGGTATATGACGAGCTGCTGCAAATCCTCAGTGCACGGAATACGAAGTTGTTGGTCTGGCTTGGTTTTTTGATCGTCTATTTCATGATTTTCAGTTCCTTGAAACTGATTTCCGATACGATCAATCAGCTTGGATTTGCTTTTTTCATCAAAGAGCAAGTTGGAACGACTTTGAGCCTGTTACGTCCGGGCAGTATTTTATTATTGATTGGCGGATGTATCAGCTTTGCCTTCATGACATCGTTCCCACTCGTCTGTCTGGTATTAGCGATCTCTTTTTTGATTTACTTTTTCTTTTACGTGTTTCAAATCAGTAAGATGACGACTTCAGCAGGAGCAATCGGATTAGTTGTATTTCTTTTTCTCGCCTGGGGTATGCTGTTGGCTGGACTTGCATGGGTCGGCTTAAGTTTATTCAATTCACTTGGAGAAGCGGTCCTGTTCCCGAAGTGAATCATCGTAAGATTTCTGCCCATGTCTTGACTTGAAGCGTGCTGTTGGCTTCAACAGGAAAAGCTCGAGGAAGATCCGCGCCGAGCCAAATGCCACCAACGTGTTGATCCTTCATGCCGACGAACCACATGTCCTTGTTATCGTTTGTCGTGCCTGTCTTTCCACCGATATAGGCAGGCCGTGTATCATAGCCGAGACGTCCGGTACCGTACGTCATGACGTTATGGAGTCCTTTCCGTAGTAACTGGTTCGTTCGACTGGACCAAATCCGGTCCGTCTGCAGCGAATGGCGGTAAAGAGTCCCTTGATCCGTCGTGATGGTCCGAATCATCGAGGACGGACTGTAGAGGCCATCGTTGACGAACGTCGTATAGGCATTGGTGAGCTCAAGCGGACTGACGCCATATTTCAGGCCGCCCAGAGCACTGTTGTATGAATTGTCTTCATCGGTCCATTGACTGAACCGAAACGGTCGAATCGTCTTTAACCCTTCGTTAAACGAAACCGCAAAGGCACGTAAGGCCGGCGTATTATAGGAATAGGCGATTGCATCCGCAATCGTCACGCGCCCGAGTATCCGGTTACTGCTATTTTGTGGACAATATCCATCAAAACAGACGGGGCTTCCGTCCAAGCGACTCGTTAACGTTTTTTTCGTTTTTTCGAGATAGGGTCCATAGACGAGTAACGGTTTTAACGTTGATCCAGGTTGTCGATAAGACTGGACGGCTCGATTCAGTTGTCCCGGTAAAGTCGATTTGTTCCCGACGAGGGCCGTGACTCCACGGGACCTTCCGTCAATTCCGACGTAAGCGCCTTCAATCGGACTGGGAAGTTGTTGAATCGCTTGTTTCGCCCGTGTTTGTTCCGCAGGGTCGAGATAAGTCTCGATGACGGCACCATGCTGATGCAGATATTGTTTCGCCTCTGAGGAACTGATGTTTTGGACGGAAGCCGTGTGACGAATGGCTTCCGATACACTAGCATCGATGTAGTCCGGATAACGGATCAGAGGTTTACGGAACGTGACTTGAACCGGTTGCTTACGTGATTTGCTTGAGATATCACGTGTCTGTTCTAACGCCTTTAAGATCCGTTGTTGCCGTTTACTCGTATTTTTCGGGAAACGTAACGGATCATAAAGGGACGGATTGTTCGGAATCGCAGCTAAATAACTGACTTCCGCCCAGTTCAAATCGGTGGCATGTTTGCCGAGATACGACGTCGCGGCCAACTCGATCCCGTAGATATTATTGGCAAAGTAGGCTTGATTGACATAGGCTGTCAAAAGTTCTTTTTTTGAATATTTTTGTTCGAGTGAAATCGAAATCAAGATTTCTTTTATTTTTCTAGTATATGTTTTTTCAGTGGAGAGATACGTCATTCGGGCTAATTGTTGGGTGATCGTACTCCCACCCTGGCCTTTACTATCACCCGTTTGGTTTTCTGTGAAGGCCCGTAAAATGCCCGTGATATCATACCCGTCATGCTGGTAAAATCGCCGGTCTTCAATCGCGATGAAAGCCTGTTCGATTTTTGGTGGTAACGCACTTGGCGTTAAATCGTTTCGTCGTAACCCATCGTATAATTCAAGGCGCTCTTTTTGATACGTGACGGTAATTGGTTGGTAAGAAGACAGAGGTCGATCGGTCGTCTGTTGATCCGCCCAAGTGAATAAATCCGAAGCGACGTTTAACTGATCACGAACCGAAAATAATGTCATGACTAAACCAAGTGCTAAAGCAACTACTAAAACATATCCTGTCGTAATTCTCATGTAAACTCCTTTCAAAAGGCATTTCATCCCTATTATCGGTCTTTTTTAGGGAAAACAGTAGAATTTTTTAGAAATTTGTATTTTAATAAATCTATTTTGCAGGAATGTTATATTAAAAAGAGAAAAGGTGGGTATATAAGAGTATCTGTATAAATTAGATCATACGACTATTGTAAAAAAAGAGCATGAAACTGGAGGGGACGAAATGGCTAAAAAGAATGTCGTCGCGATGTTGCTTGCGGGCGGAGAAGGAAAACGTCTAGGAGCACTTACGAAACATACTGCAAAACCGGCGGTCGCGTTTGGAGGGAAGTATCGGATCATTGATTTCCCATTATCGAACTGTACGAACTCAGGAATCGATACAGTAGGGGTTTTAACACAATATGAACCACTCGAACTCAACCGTTACCTTGGAATCGGAAGTGCGTGGGATCTCGACCGACGAAATGGCGGATTAACGATTCTTCCTCCGTACCAGGCCCAAAACGGAAAGAACTGGTATGAAGGGACGGCTAACGCCATCTACCGGAATATGAGTTACATCAATCAATACCATCCCGACTATGTGCTCGTGTTGTCAGCGGATCATATTTATAAAATGGACTACGAAAAAATGATCGAAGAACATCGCCAAGGCGGAGCAGACGTTACCATCTCTGTCCGTGAAGTCCCATGGGAAGAAGCTCCGCGCTTCGGGATTCTAAATACAGATGACGATCTTCGAATCAATGAATTCGAAGAGAAACCAGAAAACCCAAAATCGAACTTAGCGTCGATGGGGATTTACGTCTTTAACTGGGATATCTTGAAACGTCACTTGATTCAAGATGCAGGCGATGCGGAATCAAGCTTTGACTTTGGAAAAAACATCATTCCGAACATGTTGTTTGAAAACTTGAACATTCGTGCGTATAAATTCAAAGGGTACTGGAAAGACGTAGGAACAATTCAATCACTTTGGGAAGCAAACATGGACTTGCTTGCAGCAGACCCTGAGTTTGATCTGTACGAACCTTCATGGAAAGTACATTCCGTCAACCCGAATCAACAACCACAATACATTGGAAATAACGCCGAGATTGAGACTTCGATCATCAATGAAGGATGCCATATCGAAGGTGAAATCAACCATTCGGTTCTGTTTTATGGAGTCGATGTCGCAGAAGGATCACTTGTCAAGGATTCAGTCATCTTCCCGAACGTCAAGATTGGGAAAGACGTCACGATTCACCGGGCGATTCTCGCGGACGGTGTAGTGGTGGAAGATGGTGCGACGATCGGAACACCAAATGGTGAAGTGTTCGTCATCGAAGCCAACAGCGTCATCAAGAAAAATGAAGTCATCAAAGAAGCGATCCAATAAGGGGGAAGTACCGATGAAAACAGATTTACTAGGGGTTATCAATCTGAGCGGAGAAGAAGGATTCTTTAAAGAATTGACAGAACACCGAAACCTAGCCGCTGTACCGTTTGCGGGTCGTTATCGGTTAATCGATTTCACGTTGACGAACATGGTTCAAAATGAGATTGCGAATATCGGTGTCTTTACACTTGAAAAATACCGGGCAATGATGGATCACCTCGGTTCCGGTAAGGAGTGGGATTTGGACCGTTCGAACGGTGGACTCTACATCTTCCCACCAGCCTTATCGCAAGATGCGCATGAATTCCGCGGCGATCTGTCGAACTTCCATTTACACCGTGACTTCTTCTTACGGAGTAAAGAAAACTATGTCGTCATCTCTGGATCAAATATCTTGTCGGCAGTCGATTATCGCGATGTCCTCCGGGAACATAAAACATCGAATGCAGACATCACGGTCGTCTATACGAAACGTGATTTACCATGTAACTATTGCCGTCCGATCCGTTTCAGTGAACAAAACCGAGTGACGGCAATCGGTTCACGTGGATATGAACCGTCAGATGAGACGTTCTACATGGAGACGGTCGTGCTTTCAAAAAACCTGTTTGTCCGTCTCGTTGACGAAGCGATCGGTCGCGGAGAATATGATTTACTGCAAAGCATCATCCGTTCGCAGTTAAACCGACTGCATGTCCATGGTTACGAACATACAGGGACATCACAAGTCATTCATTCACTTCGTTCGTACTACCGCGAAAGCATGTTGCTGCTCGAACAGTGGGGAGCGATCAACGATTTCCAACATGTCTATACGAAGATCAAACACGAACCACCGACCCGTTACTTACCGGGATCAACGATCAAGAACTCACTGGTTGCAAACGGCTGTAAGTTAGAAGGGACCGCGACGGACAGCATTCTCTTCCGTGGAGTCAAGGTCGGGAAACATGCCCGCATCAAAAACTCGATCATCATGCAAAAATCAATCATCGAAGAAGGCGCTGTCGTCGAATACGCGATCCTTGACAAAGAGGTAACGGTTAAACGTGGACAAGTCATCCGCGGAACGGCTGAAGAACCGATTGTCATCAAAAAACAAACAATCGTTTAAAAGGGGATGTCATCATGAAGGTATGGTTTGCTGCCACAGAAGCGACACCATTCATCAAGACAGGGGGGCTAGCTGACGTCGTCGGCTCGCTCCCTTTAGCGCTTGCTGAAGAAGGTGCGGAAGTTTCGGTCATCTTGCCGAACTATGGTCAAATAAAAGAGCAATATAAGTTAGAGATGGAGTTTCTGTTTGATTTCATCGTTCCAGTCGGGTGGCGTCAACAATTTGGCGCAGTCCTACGCTTGAAACAAGATGGCGTGACATTTTATTTCATTGACAATGAATATTACTTCAAACGGGATGGCGTGATTTACGGTCATTATGATGATGCCGAGCGGTTCGCCTATTTTTCGAGAGCAGTTCTCGAAATGGTTCAACGTGTCGAAGAATCGGAAGTACCGGATATCATTCATTGTCATGACTGGCAGACGGGTGTCCTTCCTGCCTTTTTACGGATTCATTATCAACACCTCAACCGCTATCATGACATCAAGACAGTCTTTACGATCCATAACCTGCAATACCAAGGTGTTTTCCCGGAAGAAGTCCTGGGCGATCTGCTTGGTCTTAGCCATGAACACTTCACGGCAGACGGTATCGCACACAATGGTCTGGTCAACTACATGAAAGCGGGACTTGTGCACGCCAATCAGATTACGACGGTCAGTCCGTCCTATCGTGATGAAATCATGGATCCATACTACGGTGAGACGTTAGAGCCCGTTTTACAGCATCGTGCAGTAGATGTGCGGGGGATTCTTAACGGAATCGATTACCGACAGTTTAGTCCTGAGACGGATGAACATTTAGTGGAAAACTATGATGTCAAAACGGCAGAAGCCGGAAAAGCCGTGAACAAAGCTGCGTTGCAAGAAGAACTGGGATTACCGATCAATCCCGATGTGCCACTCTTTGGATTTGTGTCGCGTCTCGTCGACCAAAAAGGAATCGATTTACTCGCGCATATCTTACCTGACCTATTTGAACTGGATGCCCAGTTCATCATCCTTGGTTCAGGAGAAGCGGAGTATGAAGGATTATTCCAGCACGCTTCAACGATTCGTCCGGATAAAGTAGCCTCGTATATCGGATTTGATGTTGGTCTAGCCCAACGGATTTATGCCGGAAGTGATGCGTTCTTAATGCCGTCTCGTTTCGAACCGTGTGGACTCAGTCAATTGATTTCGATGAAGTATGGTTCGTTGCCTGTTGTCCGTGAAACAGGTGGGTTACGCGATACGGTTCAACCGTTTAATCAGTTCACATTAGAGGGAAATGGTTTCTCGTTCTCGAATTATAATGCACAAGAGTTTTTAGATGCGATCAAACGAACGATCGATACGTATCATGATAAGCCGGTCTTCCAGCACTTGATTGAAACAGCGATGGAAGAAGATTTCAGTTGGATTCGTTCAGCTGACGAGTATTTGGCGCTTTATCGTTTAATCGCACCGTCTGTCGACTGATTGGGATTACGGGAAATGGGGTTTTTTGATGTTCAAAGACAAAGAGAAGTTCAAGAAGAGGTTTAATGAACGATTTATTTCGATGCATGGTAAGGCGATGGAAGATGCGACAGAAAATGATGTCTATCAGACGTTAGCTTACATGGTGCGGGAATACGTTACATCGGACTGGATGCGGACAAAGGAAACGTATATTCATAAAAAAAGCAAACAAGTCTATTATTTTTCACTTGAATTTTTACTTGGTCGGTTCCTGTACAACAACTTGCTGAGTCTAGATGTGTTAGAAGACGTCCGGAGTGGTCTTGAAGAACTTGGGTATGATTTGGCAGACTTGACGGAAGAAGAACCGGAACCGGGGCTTGGGAACGGGGGACTAGGGCGTCTAGCGGCCTGTTTCCTTGATTCACTCGCAGCACTCGGCTTGCCTGGTCACGGAAACGGGATCCGCTACCAATATGGTCTCTTCAAACAAAAGATCATCGACGGATATCAGGTCGAGTTACCGGATAACTGGCTGAAAAACGGCAACATGTGGGAAATTAGACGGTCGGACAAGGCTGTTGATATCCCATTTGGCGGTCACGTCTGGTTAGAAGAAGTCGAGGGTGGTGGTTATCGTGTCCACCACGAGCCAGCTGAGATCGTCCGGGCTGTCCCGTATGATATGCCAATCGTCGGATATCAAAATGGGATCGTCAACAATCTGCGCCTCTGGAGTGCAGAGTCTCCGTACGACGACGATGAGCTGTTGAATCAACACCGAGGAAACTATAAAGATTTGCTCGTCCACAAACAATCGATCCAGACGATTTCTGAATTCTTGTATCCAGACGATACGACGTATGAAGGAAAAGTCTTACGTCTGAAACAACAATATTTCTTTGTCTCAGCCGGATTACGAAGTATTTTGTTGTCACATAAAAAACGCAATACATCGTTTAAGCATCTTGGAAACCAAATTGCGATCCATATCAACGATACGCATCCTGTCGTGGCGATTCCGGAACTGATGCGGATTTTGATTGATGAAGAGGGATATGCCTGGGAAGAAGCGTGGCGGATTACGAAAAGCGTCATGTCGTTTACGAACCATACCTTACTTTCGGAAGCACTGGAACGTTGGCCGGTCGATCTGTTCCGCAATCTGTTGCCGCGTATCTATCTGATCATCGAAGAAATCAATCGTCGGTTCTGTAAGGATGTGCTTGATAACTATCCCCACTTGGAATCGAACATGGGAGAAATTGCCATCATAGCGGACGGTATGATCAACATGGCGAACTTAGCGGTCGTTGGGACACATTCGACGAACGGTGTCGCACAGATTCATACGGAAATCCTGAAACAACGGGAAATGCGTTTGTTTTATGAAATGTTTCCCCTTCGTTTTAACAACAAGACGAATGGCATCACACACCGTCGTTGGTTCTTGCTGTCGAATCCGACACTTGCGAATCGTGTCACCGAGGCGATTGGGGACAGTTGGATCAATCATCCGTCAGATTTACAAAAATTGACGAAGTTTGCTGAGGATCCGATACTTCAACAAGATATCCAAGCAATCAAACTAGCGAGCAAAAAAGAGCTAGCCGAGTTGATTGAAACAGAAACGGGAATCGTCGTCGATCCACATTCGATTTTTGATGTCCAAGTGAAACGACTCCATGCGTATAAACGACAGTTACTTAATGCTCTGCACATTCATTCTTTGTATTATCGCCTAAAAGAAGACAAGTCGTTTAAGATGACACCCCGGACATTTATTTTTGGGGCAAAGGCGGCACCGGGTTACCACTACGCCAAAGAAGTCATTCGGTACATCAATGCGCTTGCTAAACTCATCAATACGGATCCGGAAGTCAGTCCGTACATGAAAGTCGTATTCCTTGAGAACTACCGCGTCTCATTAGCCGAAAAGATTTTCCCGGCGAGTGATGTCAGCGAACAAATTTCAACGGCCAGTTATGAAGCATCTGGCACAGGAAACATGAAGTTTATGATGAACGGAGCCTTGACGGTCGGGACGCTTGATGGAGCGAACATCGAGATCCGTGACGAGGTCGAAGATGCGAACATCTTCATCTTCGGACTGACGCCGCAAGAAGTCATGAATTATAAGCAGTACGGAGGATACAGTGCGTACGATCAGTACAGTGCGCAACCGGAACTTCGTCGCATCATCGACAGCCTTGTCGATGGCTCTGTATTCCCGACAGGTGAATTTCAGGCGATATATGATTCCTTGTTGACCTACAATGACGAGTATTTGATTCTAAAAGATTTCCTATCGTAT
This sequence comes from Exiguobacterium sp. s128, assembly GCF_018618815.1. Classification (NCBI taxonomy): domain Bacteria; kingdom Bacillati; phylum Bacillota; class Bacilli; order Caryophanales; genus Exiguobacterium; species Exiguobacterium sp. s128. The sequence continues at coordinate 12,472 of NZ_JACSMT010000044.1, forward strand.
CAACAAGCACAAGAACGAATTGGTCGCGCGTACCAAAATCCGGAAAAGTGGTACAAGATGGTCATCATGAATATCGGGAAATCAGGTGTCTTCTCGAGCGACCGGACGATCAAGGAATATGCAAACGCGATCTGGAATATCAAGCCAGTCCAAATGTAAAGAAAGTCCGATCGGAATTGGACTTTCTTATGATAATCAGGTTCACTTAGTGATGTCATTTGTCTGACTGATCCAGTCGCTATAGGATCCAGCGTATAACCTGACATCGGTTTTCCCTAATGCATGAAGGGCTAGGACGTTGACGCAGGCCGTGATACCGCTACCGCAATATAGAATCGGTGAATCGGCATCAAGAAGGTCGGCGTACAGTTCTTTCAGGTCTTCTGCATCCTTTAAGCGTCCGTCAGGTGAAATCGCGTCTTCAAAAAAACAATTTACAGCACCGGGAATGTGACCGGCAATCGGATCAATCGTTTCGTTCTGACCACGGAATCGATCCGGTGAACGGGAATCCACGAGGAGTGTCTCTTTCGAACGGTGTAATACTTGTTCGTAATCTACGAGCATCGCGTCTTGGAAATCTGCTTGATAGCTTGAACGTTCAAAAGTGATCACGTCATCGCTCATCGGAAAATCAAAGGCCAGATAAGAAGACAGTCCACCTTCAAGGACAACGACACGTTCATGACCAGCCCATTTCAATAACCACCAGGCGCGGGCGGCATAAGGGAATCCATCATCGTAGAGGACGATAAAATCGTCTCGATGTATCCCATGTGATTCTAACGTCTGAATCCATTGTTCCTTAGAAGGCAGCGGGTGGCGTCCTCCTGTTGCGGCACGGGGCCCGGATAAGTCGGTTGCTAAATCCATGTATTGTGCGCCCTGAATGTGACTCGTCTGAAAGGCTCCCCGGCCGTAATCTGGATGTTGCAGATCATAACGACAATCAAACCAACGAATCTGATCGGTATGAACAAGTTGCTGCAAGTCTGTCATTTGAATGGTTGGAAACATAAACATCACCTCGACCCTTTCTAAAGTAATCATATGAAAGGTGACGCGTTACCGCAAGTCGTAACTAAAAGTCTCAAATAAACGAAATCAAAGGAGTGGACAGCATATGTCATGGAAAGAAACCTATCAAAAATGGAATCAGTTTTCTGGACTGGAAGCAGAACTCAAACAGGAACTGACAGCTCTTGCAGCCGATGATAAAGCGGCAGAAGATGCCTTTTATAAAGAATTAGAATTTGGAACAGGTGGTATGCGTGGAGAAATCGGCGTCGGAACGAACCGGATGAACGTCTATACGGTTCGTAAAGCGTCACAAGGATTTGCAGATTTCATCAAAGCGGAAGGGGCAGAAGCGGTCGCACAAGGAATCGTCATTGCCCACGATTCCCGTCACTATTCTCCAGAGTTCGCGTTAGAAGCAGCGAAAACACTTGCAAGCAACGGAATCAAAGCCTATTTGTTTGACGGTCTCCGTCCGACACCCGAATTATCGTTTGCGGTACGTGAACTTCGTGCAGCAGGTGGGATCGTCATTACAGCAAGCCATAATCCGCCGGAATATAACGGGTATAAAGTGTACGGTAATGATGGTGGACAGTTACCACCAAAAGAAGCCGATGATCTTGTCTCGTACGTCGATCAAGTCGCGGACGAGTTGGCGATTGAACTCGAAGCAGAAGAAGTCTTACGGGCAAACGGATTGATTGTCCGTGTCGGTGAACAGTTGGATGATGCGTATCAAGAACAATTAAAAACGATTCGTGTGTTACCAACGATTCAAGACGAGTTGACAGCACCTCTAAAAATCGTCTTCACACCCCTTCATGGAACAGGGCTCGTACCGGTGACGGTTGGTCTGAAAAATTACGGTTTTGAACACGTGACGGTCGTTGAAGAACAAGCGAAGCCAGATGGGGCGTTCCCGACGGTATCTTCTCCGAATCCGGAAGAGCATGCTGCCTTTACATTGGCTATCGAATACGGAAATCGTGTCGATGCAGACGTCTTACTCGCAACGGATCCAGATGCCGATCGTGTTGGCGTCGCAACACGTGATGCGAATGGCGAGTGGGTGGTGCTGACAGGGAATCAAACAGGTGCTTTGTTATTGGACTACATCCTGTCCCAAAAAGCGGCACAGGGAACATTGCCGAAAAATGGTTTTGTCGCAAAAACAATCGTCACGTCCGAGCTCGGTGCCTTGATTGCCCGCCATTACGACTTGCACGTTGAGAATACGTTGACTGGATTCAAGTTCATTGGAGAAAAAATCAAACAATACAATGCCTCTGGTGAATATGAGTATTTATTTGGCTATGAAGAAAGCTACGGATATCTAATCGGTGACTTCTGCCGGGACAAAGATGCCGTCCAGGCGTGTCTCCTTGCAGCAGAGATGGTAGCATACCATAAGAAGGAAGGACGGACACTCTATGAGGCATTACAAGCCATCTATGAGCAATTCGGTTATTTCGAAGAGTCACTTCGTTCGTTGACGTTAAAAGGAAAAGACGGAGTAGAACAAATCGGACGCATCATGGATACGTTCCGGGAACATCCACCAAAACAAGTTGCTGGTGAAAAAGTTGTCTTGTTTGAAGATTACGATGCAAGCATTGCCCATGATTTGATTCAGCATAAACCGTCGCCCATCAATCTACCCAAATCAAACGTCTTGAAATTCACGTTAGAAGACGGATCATGGTTCTGCCTGCGTCCTTCCGGTACTGAACCGAAAATCAAGTTTTACTTCAGCGTGACGTCTCCTGACGCAGCCGAAACATCGCGTAAACGTCAAATGATTGAAGATGAAGTCATGCAGGAAGTCGAACAAATTCAATAATCCAGCCTAGATGGAAAAGCCGACAAAAGGAACAGCATGTTTGTCGGCTTTTCGTATGGTTTCCTCCAAAAAGAAAGCGTAGGCCGTGCAACCGTTATCAATATCATGTAGAGTGAACGGTGAAGCAAGAAATCGAGATAGAGGAGATGACGTATGATGGAACGAATCCACTTAACAGAAGAACTTTCATTTTCAAGAATTGTTCATGGTCTATGGCGGTTAAACGAATGGAACATGACAGCAGAAGAACGACTTACACTAATCGAACAATGTCTGGAGCTTGGGATTACCACCTTTGATCACGCAGATATTTACGGGGACTATACGAATGAACGGTTGTTTGGTGAAGCGTTGGCACTTAAGCCAGAACTCCGTGATCGCATGGAAATCGTTACGAAAACAGGAATCAAGATGAAAGGGAATCACTTTTCACAGCAAAAACTCTCTTTTTATGACACGACAAAAGCACATATCATTGATCATGCGACACGTTCGTTAAAAGAACTGGGTGTCGAGTACATTGATACGTTATTGATCCACCGTCCGGATCCGTTGATGGACCCTAATGAAATTGCCGAAGCATTCGTCGAGTTGAAGGAATCAGGAAAAGTCCGGACCTTTGGATTATCGAATCATTCACCGGCACAACAGAGTTTGATTCAATCCCGTCTACCTTTCATGCTCGTGACGAATCAGCTCGAACTATCTGTCGCAGAGCTCAAACATTTTGAAGATGGATCAGTTGATCTATGCCACGAAAACGAAATGCCGGTCATGGCATGGAGTCCACTCGCAGGCGGGCGTTTGTTCAAGGAAGAACAGTTTGCACCGTTACGTGAAAAATTAGAAGAAATCGGGCGTGACCTTGGGGCGAAAGATATTGATGAAGTCGCCTATGCGTGGTTGCTGAAACATCCAGCACGCATCATGCCAATCGTCGGTTCAGGTAAAATCGAGCGCATCGAATCAGCGGTTCGAGCGACGCGTCTTGACTTGTCTCGTGAGCAGTGGTTTGAAATCTTAAAAGCATCCCGTGGACGGGACGTCGATTGAAAAATAGCCTTCGGGCTATTTTTTTGCAAAAAAAGTCCCATCTCAAGGGGGAGTTGAGATGGGAGTATCTATAGGGTTATGCTTCGAGGCGAAGCATTTCCTGACGATATTTATCTAGACGTTCTTTACTAGCAACAACGGCTGCTTGATCACTGACTTGGATAGCATCGAAGAGCGTACTGAGCTCATAATCGATTTCGAGGCGTAGCACTGGAATCCGCTGCTCTGCATCTTGTCTACGGAAAGCTTCAATTACTTGTTTCATCTCGGCCACGCTCCTTTTAAAATTATCAGATAATTCTGATTTTTTTTAGTATACTTGATTATTCCCGACTTGCCTAGTATTAAACCCTAAAAAGATTAAAAAAATACACTTGGAATGTGTAATCATTCCAAGTGTATAGAATTATTCCGGAATACTGAATCGTGCTTCGAGTCGATGCTGAACACCTTGAATCAAGGTAGACATGATCCAATAAATCGCTGCCGAGAACAGTAGTAAGGGCATGACGAGATACGTCGTCGCCGAGATTTGATCGGAGACATACGTCAGTTCTTCAACAGCAACAATCGTCCCGAGTGACGTCGATTTAATGATATCGATGACCGAGTTCGAAAGAGGCGGAATGGCACGAGACAAGGCTTGCGGAAGAATGACGTCCTTGAACGTCTTACGGCGTGGAATGCCGAGTGAATCAGCCGCTTCCCATTGTCCACGGTCGACAGATGAGATGGCTGCCCGGAATGATTCCGAAATGTAAGCCGAGAAGTGAAGCGATAGACCGAACGCTAACGCTTGAAAACCAGTCAGTTGCAGTACGACGAGACCATTATATAAGATCAGAATTTGAAGTAACAATGGGGTTCCTCGGAAAAACGAGACATACAATCGTGCGAAGCCGCTTAAGACGGCGAAGCGGCTATCCCGCATGACAGCAAGAATCAGACCAAGAAAAAGCGCAAAGACGATGGCAAATCCACTTGCAAGAAGTGTAGTGCCAATCGCCTTTCCGTAGACGTCCGCGTTATCACGGACGATTGTAAACAATTCCATCACTTACTGATGTCCTCGTTAAAGTATTTTTTCCCAAGATCTGCGAGCGTGCCGTCTTCTTGCATCTCTGCGAGTGCTTTGTTGAAGTCTTCCGTATACTTGCTGTTTTTAGCCATCATCAGACCAGATTCGTTTTTATCAAACGTCTCACCGACTGCTTTCACTTTATAACCCGCTTTTTTGAGTTCCGTTAAGACAAACAGACGGTCGTTCATAGCAGCATCAACTCGACCTGCTTCAAGGTCTTTTAAGACTTGGTTCGCACCTTTATAGTATTTCACTTTTGCGCCAGCTTCTTCAGCCGTTTTAGCGTAAAGTGAACCTTGTGTCGAACCAACGACCTTTCCTTTGAGATCATCAAGCGTTTTGATATCGTTTGTTTTATTGTTGACGATGATTGTTGAACCAGAAACCGTATAGGCATCAGAGAAGACGTATTTTTCTTTCCGCTCATCCGTGATTCCCATTTGGTTCGCGATGACATCGATCCGTTTTGAATCAAGTGCTGGAATCAATCCTTTGAAGTCCATCGCTTTGTACTCGACTTTATAGCCGGCACGTTTTGCGACTTCATTCATGACTTCGATGTCATAACCAGTAAGCTTTCCTTTTTCTTTATACGTAAATGGTGGGTACGTTGCTTCCGTCCCAACTGTCACGATTTTTTCATCTTTGTTTGCTTCTTCGTTAGAAGCGCCGCACGCCGCTAACACCCCCGCTGTTGATAGTGCTGCTACTGCTAGCTTTAGTCCGTGTTTCATAGCGCTCTCTCCTTTAATAAATAAATGATTTCAATTCCTAGTTTTCGAATAGGATTAATTTAAGACTACAAGCAGTATCATACAAAGTTACAGGAACGTCTGTCAATAAAAAAGACTGCCCATGAATGGACAGCCTGACTACGGTCACTGAATCTCGAAGATTAACGGATTGTTGCTTCTGTTGCCGCGTCGAAGAAATGTGCTTTCGTCATATCGAAGAAGAGGTCTAAATCTGAACCCATCTCAACGTGTGAACGCGAATCGACACGTGCCGTGAATGCCTGGTTTCCGACTTTTGAATAGAGATAAGATTCAGCGCCCATCAATTCAGAGACTTCGATGTGAGCTTGGAAGCGGTGTGCTGTTTGCGTATCTTGATAAATCAATTCAGCATGAATGTCTTCCGGACGGATGCCGAGAACAAGATCTTTACTTGTATAACCACGTTCGCGGAGAACTTTCATTTTGCCTTCTGGGACTTCGAATTTCTCTTCTGTGCCTGTGACATGGAACAGACCATCTTCAGCGAGTTTTCCAGTCAAGAAGTTCATCGATGGGGAACCGATGAAACCTGCGACGAACATGTTATCCGGGTGATCATATACTTCTTTTGGTGTACCGACTTGTTGGATAAGACCGGCTTTCATGATGACGATCCGTGTAGCGAGTGTCATCGCTTCCGTCTGATCGTGTGTCACGTAAATCGTTGTCGTCTCAAGACGTTTGTGCAACTGGATGATTTCCTTACGCATTTGCACACGAAGTTTTGCATCCAAGTTCGAGAGTGGCTCATCCATCAAGAAGACTTTAGCATCACGGACGATGGCACGACCGATCGCGACACGTTGGCGTTGTCCACCCGAGAGGGCTTTTGGTTTACGCTCCAAGTATTCTTCAAGTCCAAGAATTCGGGCTGCATTGTCAACACGTTGTTTGATTTCGTCTTTTGGGAACTTGCGCAGCTTCAGTCCGAATGCCATGTTGTCATACACGTTCATATGCGGATATAGGGCATAGTTTTGGAAAACCATTGCGATATCACGATCTTTTGGTGCCACGTCGTTCATCCGTTTGCCATCAATCGTAAAGTCTCCACCTGAAATTTCTTCAAGACCAGCAATCATTCGAAGTGTCGTTGATTTCCCGCAACCTGATGGTCCAACAAACACGATGAATTCTTTATCTTTAATATGAAGGTTAAAATCATCAACCGCTTTTGCTGTTCCAGAATAAACTTTATCAATATGATCAAGACGAATATCTGCCATGTGTACATCCTCCTGTAAATTAAGTAATCGATTAATATAACGCTTACAAGGATTAGTATAGGAGAAAAGGGCAAAAAAGCATATGGACAACATGACTAAATGTAACCGTTATCATTTGGTCACTATGCTACAAGTAACAATGTGTACAAAAACGTAGCTCCTTCGAAGGAGCGTATATCGATTTCCGTTTGTTCGGTCAACCGGTCGAGTCGGTACTGCAGGCTATTACGATGTAAAAAGAGATGTTTTGCCGTCAGTGACACATTGAGATTAGCGCGACAAAAAGCATGGATGGTTTCTCGCGATTCATATTCGAGTGGCGTGATGAAACGTTGGGTCAACTCATGACGGATCTCCGCAGATAAGAGAACCAATCGTGTCAGCGCTGGAAGGAACCGTTCGATATGCAAAAGTGGAATTTCTCGTAAGGCGGCCTGCTCTAGGCGAAACTGAGTAGCGATATCACCGGACTTACGTTGTTGTCCGATCAACACTTTCCCATCGATCAGAAAATCAGATTGGAGTGCTGTAAAAAAGTCGTGAAGATCCTCTTCAGGAACAGTTTCTTCACGTTCGATGACGACAAGACGATTGGCGGTCAGTGGAATGATCAAGCTGGATGAATGAAAAAAGGAATACAGCAACTGCTGTAAATCTTCACTAGTCCGTTCATCCAGTTGTTCAAACAAAAAATGAATCATCCGAAAGGGAGAGGGTTCTTCTGCTTGATTTCGTTCCAGTCGATGGCGCCAGGAGGTGACTTGATCAGAACTCGAGGTGACGACGCGTTCCGCAAGCAAGTCGAGCAAGTCTGCTTCTCGAGTCGTTAAGATGGTATTTTCGACACCGAACCGAAGTCCATCTGCCAACTGATATACGGTATACTTATCGGTACAGTAAACAGTGGGATCGGTCGAAAGGTGATCTTTGAATAAGACGGTTAATTGTTGTAACATACGAGGCGCCTCCTTAAAAAAATTCTACTTTGACTTTACCACAATACTAAAATTGGAAGGAACGAGAACCTATGCAAGTGGAAGTAGATTTTATCCTGAAAGCCATTGGAATGATCTTGATTGGAGCATTGATCGGGGCGGTCACCAATCATCTCGCGATTCGGATGTTGTTTCGGCCGCTCGAAGCGAAGTATATCGGAAAGTACCGGATTCCATTTACACCCGGATTAATTCCGAAACGACGTGATGAATTAGCAGCAAATCTCGGACGAACGGTCGTCAAACATTTATTGACGCCGGAAGGAATCAGCAAGCGGCTTCAGCAGCCGGTCGTATATGAAGCGATTACCCGAATGATTCAGCAGGAGTTACAGAAGTGGACGCGGTCGACGATAACGATTCGTGAAATCGCTGAACGGTTCGTCACGAATCCGGAAGAAAGATTGCACCATCAAATGGAACGGCGGATTGATCAGGAATTGGCAACAATGGTAGACGCAATTAAAACGGCACGACTATCAGAAGTCATCGGGGATGGTGGGACAACAAAAATCAAGGCCGCAATTCCTGGAATTGTCGAGGCGTTACTTCATCAAACCGAACAGTATTTTGAAAGTCCTGCCGGGAAAATGAAACTGGAAGAAACCGTCGCTCAGTTCATTCAAAGCAAATTAGGCGGAGGAATGTTCGGGATGTTGCTTGCCAATGTCAATATCGTCGAAATGATTCAACCGGAACTTAAACGGGTAATACAAGGAAAGTCGACACACCAATTCATCAGTGAAATGGTCGAACAAGAAGTCGGTACATTATTAGAACAGCCGGTCGAATCACTCCTCGAGGTGGAGACGGAACGACAAATCACCGAGCGGATGAAATCAGAGATTTTAACGCGTATTCCATTGACGAAATTATGGGATACGCAATTGCACGAACTACTGGAACCGTTCGAAGCCCGGATCAGTCAAGAGATGGTACCGGTGCTTTCTAAACAAGTGGTGGTCCGCCTGGTCGAACAAGTCGAGAGAATCCTGGCGACACTAGATCTCGAAACGATTGTCCGGGAAGAAGTTGATTTACTTGATACGGCGTATCTGGAAGAAATCGTCTTGTCGATTTCAAGAAGGGAATTCCGGGCTATCACTTGGCTTGGAGGACTGTTAGGTGGTTTAATTGGAGTAATACAAGCGATACTTCTTATCGTTTAACTAAATTGGAGGGTTCAAACATGTCTGAAACAAACTTATACGATCATGCTTACACACTCGAGCGTGCACTTCGCGAAACATCAGAATACACGACATTAAAAGATCTTTATGCTCAAGTCAATGCGGATCCGATGTCAAACGAACTATTCGCTTCATTCCGGAATGTTCAACTGGAATTACAACAAAAACAAATGCAAGGTGAAGAAATTACACCTGAAGATATGGCATCGGCACAAGCGAAGATGCTGGAAGTCCAAAACAATCCGTTGATTGGTCAACTGATGCAGGAAGAACAACGCATGCACACGATGCTGACGGAAGTGACACAAATCATCATGAAACCGCTCGAAGAACTATATGCGCCGATGATGGAACAAAATCAAGACGACGTTCAGTGAAAACATAAAAAAGCCTCGGCTTTAGACTGACCTAGCAATATGAGACACATATAAAACACCTTGATTAGGCTGCCAGTACACCATATTTTTTAGGTGTCAGGTAGCCTAATT
>NZ_JACSMT010000045.1:0-20384 GCF_018618815.1 Exiguobacterium sp. s128
ATGCAAAAACACCTCCGATGTTAGTACTTTTTAAAAGTGTACCACTCCGAAGGTGTTTTATATTGTCTCAAAATTTTAGGTTAGCCCAGTCGGTAATCCGACGACAGATGCTTTTTTCATACATTGTTTCGTTATCCAAATGTATTGATCGGAATCGAATCCAGATCGGCTTGTTCTTTCAAACGTTTGTCCTCCATTTTTTGAGGATCCGCTTTTTTCATGAATCGTTCCCATGATGCGTTTAATTCAGATCCAAGTAAGATGATCAATCCGGTAAAGTACAACCACAACAAGACGATGACGACACTCCCAAGTGAACCATACGTTTGATTGTAATTCGAGAAATTCGAAACATAAAAACCAAATCCAACTGATAACAACTGCCAGACGATGACACCAAACACTGCTCCTGGGATCGCCTCTTTAAATGTGATCGGGCGTTTCGGTGCCACCCGGTAAAAAATTGACAGGATCACAATCAATAAGACCGTAGAGATGGCATATCGCAGTACAGTCAAAAGAATCTTCTGCCCCATATCGATTGGTATCACGAAGTTCGCTAAATACGTAATAATCGGTCCTCCAAGTACGTTCAACACAATCAATAACAGCATCCCGATCCCAAGAATCATCGTTAATATTAAAGCAATTCCGCGTGACGCGACAAACCCGCGTGGCGAAAAATCTCCATAGGCATGATTGGTAGTCGTAATCAGACGATCCACCCCTTTAGAGGCAGACCAGATGGCTAAAATCGCCCCGACAGACAGAAGTCCTCCTTGTGGTTCTTTAATTGCTTCGAAAATAACATCAGTAAACGTATTGACCGATCCACCCGGTGCTAAATCACGAATTTGAGACTCGAGTGTCTGTTGATCGATATCAAAGAAAGATAATACTGAGATAACAAAAATAATGCCGGGAAAAATAGACAGAAACCAATAGTACGCTAACGTCCCTGCGTAGTCTGTGATGTTATGGTCTCCCATTCGTTGCTTTAAATTGCGTGCTAACCCTTTTGGATCACGTGTATGAGCCATCTTCATCTCTCCTTCATAAAAAAGAGGCAGTCTAGGACCACCTCATTGTCTTAATATACTTTTTCCCTGTTTGTTTCAACTAAAACCTCAATTATCTTCTAACTCAATTTCATAAAAACGTTCTGTCATCTTCGTCAGTTCCTGAACAAGTGTCGCCGGTCGGACTGGTAAGTCTGCTAATTCCTCGCGTTTGATCCATAACGGTGTATACCCGGAAGACTGGTCCTCAAATTCTTCACCCGTTCCCGTTCCAAATACACCACCAATCATCCTTGCCCAGTAATATGGATTATCTAATCCATTAAAACGGACGATGGCCGCGATTCCTTCCAGCTGTACGTCGACCCCTAGCTCTTCATGGGCTTCACGAATCGCTGTTTCTTCGAGTGTCGCGCCTGCTTCGCGTCCACCGCCAGGAAACACATAGTAGGTCTGGCCTGGTTTATCACGACGTATCAAGGCGACTTCGTCTGCTTCATTCATTAAGATGATGGCACTTCGTTGAATCGGCATGGCGTTCCCTCCCCCTCACATTACGATCTGAGGACTCACCGGATCGTATCAAGCATTTCTGGAATCAATCCATTTTCCGTGGATGCAATGACTTGTGCAGCAACCTTCATTCCAAGCTTCAACGCATCCTCTGCTTGTTTGGAGTCCGTTAGCTCAGAAAGTACAGCGGAAAAGAATGAATCTCCTGCACCTGTTGAATCAACTACTTTTACTTTTTTCGTTCCAACATGACCAGATGTCGCATTCCGGCGATCGACATAGACAGCACCCAGCTCACTCATCGTGACGATCGTGAGCGGCGCTCCTTTTTTCGCTAGTTCATTCGCAACATGAATCGCATCCTCTACGGTCACAATCGACAAATCGGACAAGATTTCCGCTTCTTCCCGACTGCAAATAAATCCGGTAAACCCTTGTAACAGATGGCGGTTTCGTTCAATGATGCTGAGATGACCACAGACACCATACAACGGCAATTCCATTTTGCGGCAGACATGAATCAAGCGTTCGAGTACCGTAACAGATACATCCAAATCAATCGCGACTGCATCTACTCCATCGAGTGCATAGACGGATTGACGAAGAATCGCTTCTTCCAACAATTTCGCATCAGGTTGTTTCGAAATCGAGGTCTGAAGATCTCCTTCGTTATCCATGACGGCGAGCCACATGCCCATACCATGGTCTTCGAGCATCTCGACATGATCGACGTTCGCGCCATATGACTTCAACTCTTCGAGCACACCTACACCAATCTGGTCGTTCGTAACCGTCGAGATAAAGCGAACATCATTTCCGAGAACAGCGAGATTTTGTGCTACATTCCGTCCTGTTCCACCGTTCGAGAAACTGATATCCCCGACGTTTTTAGCATCCTTATGCAAAGGAGCAAACGAAGTTCCTTTTATATCGACGAATACTTTTCCGATTACCGCAATTTTATTCATTCCTGTTCCACCTCTAAAAAAATTTCATGAACCCTGATGACTTGATGAACGTTTCAGGCACATTGCTTCTATTATAGTAAAATTTCAAAATGGTTACAACCAATCGAATCAGTCACATCCTGCTTTTAAAAAAACCTTTTTCCTGACTCGGAAAAAGGTTTTTTGTCTTCATTATAGATTCGCAATTGTTAAGCTGATCGCAAGTAACAGTCCAAAAATCGTATTAACTTTCCCGGTTTGGGCCATCCCCGGCATCAGTTCTTGAGGCGGTAAATCTTGCCAAAATAACTTCACGGCCTTGATCATCAGTGGAATGCTGAGTAGCGCAACTAAAGCCCAACCCGTCACGTTAAAGACCAACACGGCCATCAGTAACGAGAGGATTGCGGCACTGAAAAAGGCAATCAGGACGTAAACGGCCCGCCGATGACCCACAAGGCAAGCAATCGTCTTTCGTCCATTGACCTTATCGTTATCGAGATCCCGGATGTTATTTGCAAGTAAAATCGAGCCGATTAAAATCGCGACTGGAATCGAAATCGCGACCGCTTCAGTAGGCACATACCCGATTTGCAGATAAGCTGAGATCGCAATGATGACATATCCCATGAAAAAACCAGCGACGACTTCCCCGAATGGCGTATAGGCAATCGGTAACGGTCCTCCTGTATAAATATAACCGACAAACATCGAAATAACGCCGATCAACAGCAACCACCATGTCGTTTCAAGACACAGGTAGATGCCGAGTAATGCCGAAATCGCATACAACGATAAGGCGAACGCTAAGATCGTTCCGGGTTTGAAACCGTCTCGGACAATCGAACCTCCGATTCCGACCGACTCTTCCGTGTCAAGTCCACGCTTGTAGTCATAATATTCATTAAATAAGTTCGTCGCGATCTGAATCAGCATCGACGCGATCAACATTGCAAAAAACAGATCCATCCGCAGTGACTCGATGCGTGGTGCTACGATAGCTGTTCCGACGACGACCGGTACAAAACTCGCCGTCAACGTATGTGGTCGTGTCATTCGCCAATATACAGCGATTGATTTATTCATATAATAAACCCCTTTCCTGTCTAAGTGTATCGGGTTTCGTTTTTTACTGTCAATGCTCAATCAGAGATAGCTTATTCCTTCTTTTTTTCAGGTAAAAAGTTTACACTGAGAATAAGTGAAACGTATCACAGTATCTATAGACTAGGGGGCAATGAGCGGTATGGCCTACGCTCAACACGAGCTTAAACAATGTATTGAACGCGCCGTCGGTCATGCGAATGCATACCAACGGCCTATAATCGCCTCATATTCGTGGAATGTCGAGGCTCAAGATGTCAGTGCGCTGTCATTTGGGACACAAGAACGCTTTTATTTTACGACACCTGATCGGTCCATGCGTGCCATTGGATTCGGCATCACGCAACAATTGAAAACCGCAGGACACGATCGTTTTTTACGAATGCAATCAAAATGGTCGAATGTGAATCGGGATCATGTCGGAACCGATTTATTTGCTTTTTGCGGATTCTCTTTTTCTGAACTGAAACATACAGAGTATCGTTGGTCCTCGTTCGGGGAAGCGTCGATGACGATTCCGAAGTATTTATACCTGGAACAAGATGGTCATACGACGGTAACGGTTTTTGCGTTTGTCGAACCGCAGTCTAACGCAGAAAAGATTCTCAATCAGTTGGCCGTCGAGTATGCGGAGTTGCATATGCCGAAATCTAGCCAATTCGTTACACGTATTCGCATGACCCGTGATGGAAATGACGCCTTTGAGGCTTCGTTTCATCAAGCGGCACAATTATTGAAAACGTCACTTAAAAAAATCGTCTTAGCTCGTGAAGTGGTCTACGAGTTAGATCAACCGGTTGATTTGGCCGGTCTCGTGCAGGAGTTGGAATCCTCTCAACCCGGTAGCTATATCTTTTTCTTTCAGCCAACACTCGGTGAAGCTTTTCTTGGCGCGACTCCAGAACGGTTAATTTTAAAAACCGGTCTTGAACTCAAGACAGCTGCCGTTGCCGGTTCCGCTCCTCGGCACGAACTAGAACAAATGGACACGTCACTTGGACAATCGCTGTTACAAGATGATAAAAATCGAATCGAACATGCGATTGTCGTCGATTCAATCGAAAGTACACTCCAAGGCCTTTCGACTCAAATCAAGAAACCCGAGCAACCGATATTACTCAAAAACCGACACATCCAACATCTTTATACACCGATCACCGCGACACTTTTGCCTGAAGTCAGCCTCTTTCAGCTGATCGAGAAACTTCACCCGACACCCGCGTTAGGTGGAGAGCCGAAGGAAGCCGCCGTCGCCGCCATCCAAGCAATCGAGACGTTCGAGCGCGGCTGGTACGGCTCACCGGTAGGTTGGATGGATGGAGAAGAAAACGGTGAGTTTATCGTCGCCATTCGCTCCGGACTATTTACCGATCGTTCCGCTGTGCTTTATGCAGGTTGTGGTATCGTCGACGGCTCCCGTCTGCAGAGTGAACTCGACGAAACCGAAACAAAACTATCACCGATGTTACAAGCTCTTGCACACCTCTGTACGATAGAAAAGGATGATGTTTATGTTGACTAAATGGATGCATACGTTAATCGATAACTTAGTCAAAAGTGGTGTCCGGGATTTCGTCATCAGTCCCGGTTCTCGTTCGACACCCCTTGCGATTGCTGCCTTTCTCCACCCGTCTAGCCGTACCCACGTCCTCGTTGACGAACGGTCGGCTAGTTTTTTTGCCCTCGGCCTGACACGGGCGGAAGATTGGTTACGCCCTGTCGCTCTGATTTGTACGAGCGGGACGGCAGCCACTAATTATTATTCAGCGATCACGGAAGCTAATATTTTTGAACTGCCGTTAATCGTTTTGACTGCGGACCGTCCTCATGAATTACGGGGTGTCGGCGCTCCTCAAGCAATCGATCAGGTCGCTTTGTACGGCAAACAAGTGAGACACGCCTTTGACTTACCATTGCCGGAAGCGACGGCTCTTCCATATGTCCGGCACGTGGCTGAACGATCCGTTCTGCTTGCGCTGACGGAACCCGCAGGTCCTGTTCACATCAACATTCCACTTCGGGAACCTTTGATTCCTGAACTTGATTTGTTGCAGACCGGTCACCCAGTCGGTCGTCCAATCCGACATGTCACGGGACATGCTACGGCGGAATTGGTTGAAATTTTATCAATTCCGCGGCTTTTGATTGTCATCGGACCACAACTTTCATCAGCTGACACACAAATTATCCTGGAGTATGCGGATCGTTCACGGATTCCGGTCCTGGCCGATCCACTCAGTCAAGGACGCCAGTTTTCCAATGATACGGTTTTCGCCTATTACGATACGTGGTTAAAGGAGACTACGATTCAGTATCATGTCTGTCCGGACCATATTTTACGGTTTGGCGCGATGCCGACTTCAAAACCCTATCTCCTTTGGTCAAAAGAAATCCCGACGACCGTAGTCGGTCATGCTGGAAACTGGCGTGATCCTCAATTACAGGCTCATTTTTTAAGTGGTCATCCAAGCCAATTAAAAACAATTCCATGCACCGAACATGACATCACTTACCTTGAGGCACTACAACGGGCTGAAAACACGGTTGAAACCGTCTTTGATTCACTGGATTCCGGACAACTGACGGAATACAATGTCGTGCGGGCTTTAGAAGGCTTAACGGAAGGAAGTCTATTCGTCTCAAACAGTATGCCAATTCGTGACTTAGATACTTTTTTGCCGACGGGTACACCACTTCGAATCCTTGCTAACCGTGGTGCCAATGGCATTGATGGGATTCTTTCCAGCGCCCTTGGCGCGACGTATGAAGCGAAAAATCGTTATTTACTTGTCGGTGACCTCGCCTTTATCCATGACATCAACGGACTGATGATGGCACGGACAGTTCCAATGACAATTCTTTTAATCAATAACACAGGGGGCGGCATCTTCAGCTTCCTCCCGCAACACGAGCTCGATCCCGATTTGTTCGAGCCACTGTTCGGAACGGCGCAAGATCTTGACTTCAGCCATCTTGCCGCTGGTTATGGCATCGCGTATCAACATATTTCTTCTATCGGAGAGCTCAAGGTAGCCTTACAGAAAAACACGATGACGACACGGATCTTAGAAATCCGAACGGATCGTCCGGAAAATGTCAGATTGCACCGACTAATCTGGGAGCAGACGAATCAGGCCTTACAGGAACAATTCCGATGAAGCTTCGTCAACAGGCGTATCATATTGAGATTACCGGTGCCGGTCCACCTCTTTTGCTGTTACATGGATTCACCGGAAGCAGCGCGACCTGGTCTGCTCTCAGTGCACGTTTGCAGTCAAATTACACCGTCTATTGCATCGACTTGCTGGGTCATGGTCAGACGCCTGCCGCTCACTATCAACGAATGCGACTGACGGAGCAGGTCAAGGATTTAGAGTTCTTGCTTGCGACCCGTGCGGAACCTTGGACAGTCCTAGGTTACTCCATGGGCGGACGAATTGCACTGATGCTTGCCGTGATGTCAACACGCGTTACACAGACGATTGCTGTCAGTACGACACCCGGCATTCGTTCGGCGTTTGAACGACAACTACGACGAAAAGCTGATCGAGCTCTTGCGGAACGCTTGTTGCAAGATGGGTTGGCTGATTTCATCGATTACTGGGAAGCATTACCGTTGTTCGCCAGTCAACACCGACTCCCGTTAGCTACACGACAGCACATCCGTGAGGGGCGTCTCGCACAATCACCTGAAGGACTCGCCGCTTCTCTGATCGCTCAAGGCACGGGAAACATGCCGCCCGTCTGGCACTTGCTTGATAGGACTTCAATTGAGTGGATTGTCGGTGCAGAAGACATCAAATTCAAGAAAATTGCTTTCGAAGCCGCTTCACCGGAAAAAATTCATCTAATTCCTGGTGCATCACATGCCCCGCATATCGACCAACCGGAAAAGTTTGTTACAATAGTAGAGAAACTATTCTTAACTAATCAAATGGGGGAATTGAAATGAGATACATTCCAGAATGGGCATCTGCCCGTAGTTACGAAGATATCAAGTATGAGAAGTGGAATGGGATTGCTAAAATCACGATCAATCGTCCTGAAGTACGCAACGCGTTCCGTCCACAGACAGTAAATGAATTAATCGATGCCTTTTCACGGGCACGCGATGACCAAAACGTTGGTGTCATTGTCTTGACAGGTGAAGGGGATCTTGCCTTCTGTTCAGGCGGCGACCAAAAAGTTCGTGGCCATGGTGGATATGTCGGTGAAGATGAAATCCCGCGCTTAAATGTTCTTGATTTACAACGTCTGATCCGTGTCATTCCAAAACCCGTCATCGCGATGGTTGCAGGATATGCCATCGGTGGCGGACATGTCCTTCACCTCGTTTGTGACTTGACGATTGCAGCAGACAATGCGAAATTCGGACAAACGGGTCCAAAAGTCGGATCATTTGATGCCGGCTACGGTTCTGGTTATCTTGCACGTGTCGTCGGTCATAAAAAAGCACGTGAAATCTGGTTCCTGTGCCGCCAATACGATGCGCAACAAGCACTTGATATGGGACTCATAAACACCGTTGTTCCACTTGCTGACTTGGAGCAAGAAACCATCCAGTGGTGTTCTGAAATTCTTCAGCATTCACCAACGGCACTCCGTTTCCTAAAAGCAGCACTTAATGCGGATTCTGATGGTCTTGCAGGTATTCAGCAATTAGCAGGTGACGCAACATTACTTTATTACACGACTGATGAAGCAAAAGAAGGACGCGACGCGTTTAAAGAAAAACGTGATCCTGACTTCGGACAGTTCCCACGATTCCCATAATACAAAAAGGTTCAATGTCGAAAGACGTTTGAACCTTTTTCGTATCATCCACAAGAAAGGAAGTGACAGTCTGTGTACCCTTGGATTTATACCCGCTCAAAAGAACAACCGGACGAACTTGCGCTGATCACGGATACGGAACGTTTGACGTGGTCTGCACTCTACACGAAGGCGCACAAACTAGCAAGCTCTTGGGCGCCACTACTCTCGCGCGGCGAGCGGATTGCCTTATACGGTCCTTCCAGCACCGCATACATCGTCGCCATTCACGCAGCGCAATTGCTTGAGTTGACAATTGTTCCGATTAACATCCGGCTTAGCCAAAGTGAAGTCAGTGCACAATTGAAACAGGCAAATGTCAAATACGTCATCTCGGACCGCCTGCTCGATTCAAATGTCAAACGTCTACCGTTCCATGCGCCGAATCAAGCACCCGAGATTCTCGTCCGCCATATGCCAAAACATTATATTCAATCGATGTTATTTACGAGCGGCACGACCGGAAAACCTAAAGCCGTCGAACAGACGATGCTCAACCATTTTTCGAGCGCAATGAATGCGGCCCGTCATATCGGTTCGTTCCCGGATGATCGGTTCCTCGTCGTCACCCCACTGTTTCATATGAGTGGTTTAGCCGTCGTCTACCGTTCAGTCATCTACGGTGTCCCTTTAATCCTCGAACCACATTTTTCACCAAACAAGACCATGACATGGATCAAAACGGAAGCGGTCACGCATATCTCACTTGTTTCCGTCATGTTGGATCGGTTACTCGAAGCCGGACTACGTCGTCATGACTTGCGGGTTGTCCTGACCGGAGGCGGACCTGTTCCGTTACCGATTTTGACCCGTGCGCTAGATCGTGATCTTCCTGTCATGCAAACCTACGGCATGACGGAGACGGCCTCTCAAATCGCAACACTCTTACCGGAAGACGCGCTTCGAAAGATCGGTTCTGCAGGAAAACCCATCGCACCGACGGAGATTCGAATCACACGTCATCAGGAAATCGAAGTCAAGGGACCTACCGTCATGAACGGTTACTTCAATAACCCGGAAGCGACTACGGCTGCCTTTACTGCAGATGGTTATTTGAAAACCGGAGACCTCGGACGAATCGACTCTGACGGTTACTTATATGTGTTGGACAGACGGAGCGATCTCATCATTTCCGGTGGAGAAAACGTGTATCCGGCTGAAGTCGAAGCTGCTTTGTTATCGATTTCAGGCATCACGGAAGCAGGTGTCGTCGGGCGGTTTGATCCGACATGGGGACAAGTTCCGGTCGCCTTCATCGTCAGCCAGCTGGAAGAGTCCTCCGTCCGGCAACAGATGGAACAGTTATTGGCAAAATACAAATGTCCAGTCACCTATGTCTATCGTGATACATTACCGCGTAACGCAAACGGTAAGCTGATCCGCCGTCAGTTGAAGGAATCGTTATGACGATTACCCTTCGGAGCGCCGAGCTATTTGATGTTCGCCTGACCTTTCGTCAACCGATTCATACTGCCATCTCCGTCTTATCCGAACGCTGTACGACGATTCTTCGGCTGACGGATCAAGAAGGGCGTGTCGGTTATGGAGAAGGGGTTGCCTTTGAGACCCCTTGGTATACACCGGAGACACAAAACTCACTTCGTGCGTTGTCGCCCTTACTGTATCAACTGCTGATCGCAGCACCCCTTGAAGGACCGTCAGCGGTTGCTGAACGTTTCCGGCCGATTCAAGGCAATCAGATGGCAAAAGCGATGTTTGACGGTGCCGTCTACGAATTGTTCGCACAAGCTGAACAGCAATCACTCGCGACCTACCTCGGAGGAGACGACAGCCAAGCGATTCGTTGTGGGAAAGCACTTGGTCGATCGTCTGTCCGACAGACGATCGAGAATGTTGGTCTTGCGTTAACCGACGGGTTCGAACGAATCAAACTGAAGCTGGCGCCAACTGATACGAACATCCTTGAACAGGTTCGTCAAACTTTTCCGGACGCGCCCTTGATGTTTGATGCCAATGGCAGCTTTGATCTGTCCGATCTTCCTCTGCTTCAAGTGTGGGACGAATTTTCATTACTCATGATGGAACAACCGTTTTCAGCCAATGAGTGGTTAAACCATCAGCATGCCGCCTCCATCCTCAAAACGCCACTTTGTCTCGATGAATCGATTCAAACGACACATGATGCCGCCTTGATGCACCAACTCCAAGCGGGGCAGATCATTAATATCAAACCGGCCCGCCTCGGTGGACTGACAGCGGCACTGGATGTCCGAGCATCGTCGACTTACTGGTTAGGTGGTATGTTCGAAAGTGGCATCGGCCGCCGTCAAACGTTAGCATTTGCCACATTGCCGGGTCTCGCCTACCCGATTGATATGTCTGGCACAAACCACTATTTCATCGAGGATGTACTCGAGCAGGACTACCTCGTCGAAAACGGACGAATTCGTTATCAGGAACATCCCGTTTCCCTCGAACGTCTTCACCATCTAACCAAATCACGAACGTATCTCTAAAAAAAGAGTATCGGCATCCCGCTTTTCCAGCGAAACACCGATACTCTTTTTCTCCTATGATTCATATAGAGACGCCGTCAATCCACTTTCGTCAAAATTTCATAACCATCTTTTAAGACGATGACACTATGCTCAAATTGGGAGACCAGACTTTTGTTTGGTGTGTATAACGTCCAACCATCCTTTTCATCCTCCATACAAAACTCATCCCCTGTTGAAATAAAGGTTTCGACAGCGATGACTTGTCCTTCTTTTAGTAAGTCATTTTCTTCTCGGCTGAAGTAATTAGAAATCGATTCCGGTTCCCCATGAAGTGTTTTCCCTAAACCGTGTCCCGCTAAATTGCGAATGACTGTAAATCCACTTTTACGTGTTTCTGCATAAATCGCTTTTCCGATTTGATTCACTTTCGTTCCAGCTTTGACTTTTTCTAAGCCTTTTTCGAGTGCAGAAAGCGATACTTCCACTAATCGAACGTCTTCCGGACGACGTGCCTGGCCTGCAATGACGGTTTTCCCGGTATCGGAATAATAACCATTCTTCACAGCGGAGACATCGACGTTGACGATATCCCCTTCTTGAATCACGTAAGCTCCTGGAATACCGTGTGCTGCCACTTCATTTACACTGATGCACGTTGCTCCTGGAAAATCATACATGACGATTGGCGCTGATTCTGCTCCGTGTTCCTTCAAGATTCTTGCACCGATTTCATCCAACTCTTTTGTTGTGATTCCTGGTTTGACTGCATTCGCCATTTCGTCTCGTGCAATCGCAACAATCCGTCCGATTTCACGTAGTGCCTCATAATCATAATCCAACATCGTTCATTTCCTCCCTATTCGCTTAATCGTTCTTGATATAAGTACTCCGCTGAAACATCAGCAAATAAAAACATCCCGTTATTTAGCGGCATACTGAATGTCCGTGTCTGTTCGCCTGAACTGAAGTCGACGTAGCGATCAGATAAGTAACCGGTATGCCGCCGTTCCATCGCCACCGTCGTCCGAATGAAATACGGACGAAAACTCCAATTGTACCCTTGGTAAAAGGAATAGCGTTTCCACTCGCCGCTTTTCTTACTGATGTTCGAGGACTGCTGGAACCCGTTAGCATCCGTGATATAAAAACGGATGAATTCCGGTTCCAACTTTTTCGCTAACATCAACAGCCAACCATCTAATTCTTCATCTTGCCTGACTGATTGACAGTACTCATTAAAACGAGTCGTCCAGTCTTGTTCCAGTTGAAACAGTCGGTTCATCTGTTCCCGGTCATACTTATAAAACATCGGAACTTCATGAAGAAGAATTTCCATACCCGGACATGTCGTGACCCAATTTGGTGTCGTTTCCCCTAACAAGTTCCCCATATAGTACCGCCCGCCATGTTGCCATGCATACCGTAACTGACCAAGATGACTAATGTTTTTATATAACAATGGCGCACCTAACTGATCACAGAGATGTTCCATTGTTTGTAACAAGTGAGGGTAACTGGCAGAGACGGTTTTCTTTTCAATCATCGAGGCCAAATCGACGATTAACATATCCGGTGACATCGAAAAGACCCGTTCCAGACTGGTCGCTTCTGCTCGATCGAGCGCAACTTTCAGGCCGGAGTTTTGGTAGTAGGCGACGATTCGACCAAGACGATCAAAGTCATCGACTTGAACATCCGTTAAGGTCACATACAAACGATCTTCCGGAAAATCAATTTGGGCATCACGTAAGATACTTAAAAAATCTTCTCCGCCGTTTTCGAATAACCAGGCTGGCCGACAACGAATCAAGACAAACGAATGGTCATCCGACGGTACTTTCTGAAATGCGTGCCGAATGACATGACTCATCACTTCGAGTTGGTATTCAATCGGTACATCATCTTCTTGAAAAAATGGTTTTAGCGGTTCTCCACGGAAATGTGACTGGATTTCATACCCTTCCACTTTAAAAGGCGCTGCTCCAACAATCGGCTGAAACCAAGCCTCAATCTGTTCGGGATGAACAATGACATCTAAGGCATCCATTCTTCTCCCTCCTTTTCTCTTGTTCCATCTTAACAAAAAAAGAACCTCCCTGTAATCAGAGAGGTCCTGTCTTTAAAATAAGGTCGTATCTTTTCGAATCGCGATGTACAGATATACACCAAATGTCGCCGTGAGATAGATGATACTCAGGACCCCGTACTGGATACCGGTCGCCCCACCCTTTCCAATCGCAAGGACAAGAAAGATAATCCCTCCAAATAGCAAAGTGGCTAACGGAATATAACGGAAGTGCCCTTTTGTCGTCCGCTCACTAATTCGTTTCGTCGCGACGACAAGCACGATCAGACAAATGAATGCTATAGCGTAAATAGTATACACAAAATTCCGCCCTCTCTATATCTTTCATTGCTCATTTTAGCATGACATTCCATAAAAAAGAACCGACTTGTCTGTGACAAATCGGTTCGACCTTCTTACTTTTCAAAACGTGGTTTGCGTCCGCCACGGTTACGATCACTTTCACTGCGGTTACGACCAGCGTATCCACCTTCACGGCGATCTGATGATGACGAAGACGATGAAGACGTGCTACGGTTTCCTTCAGAAGGACGACCGCCTTCACGACGTTCTCCACTTCCACTGCGTGGGTTGCTGCCACGGTATCCACCACTGCTACGGTTGCTCGACGAACCAGAACCTGATCCACCTTTGTTACCGTAAGGGCGACGATTACCGCCACTGCCACTACCACCACCGCTACCAAAACGTTTTACACGAATTGGTTCGATTGAAGAAATTTGAACTGGCGTTGCATCCGGCTCTTTCGTCAATCCTTTAAGCGCTGCTGAGATCAATTCAACTGCTTCATACTCTTCAAGAAGTTCTTGAGCGAGTGTTGTATACTCTTGTGAGTTTTTCGCTTCTACACGTTTGATCAATTCTTGTGCAGCAAGCTTCAAGTTACCTTCTAGGATTTCATCAAGCGTCGGTGCATGACGACGTGACATTTTTTTGTTTGTAACACGTTCGATCGTTTTGATCTGACCAAATTCGCGTGGTGTAACAAACGTGATGGCTGATCCTGTTTTACCAGCACGACCAGTACGGCCGATACGGTGAACATAACTTTCCGGGTCTTGCGGGACATCGAAGTTATAGACGTGTGTCACGCCTGTAATATCAAGACCACGTGCCGCTACGTCTGTAGCTACAAGGATATCAATCGTTCCTTTTTTGAAACGACGGATAACTTGGTCACGTTTTGCTTGTGTCAAGTCACCATGTAAACCGTCAGCCGTGTATCCACGTTGGACAAGTCCTTCTGTCATCTCATCCACACGTTTTTTCGTCCGACCAAAGATGATTGAGAGTTCCGGAGAATCTGTATCAATCAAACGGCAAAGAACGTCGAATTTTTGGTTTTCTTTTAATTCGATGAATGATTGGTCGATGTTTTCGACAGTCATTTCTTTTGCTTTTACTTTGATATGTGTCGGAGTCGTCATGAAACGATCTGCGATTTTACGAATTTGTTGTGGCATTGTCGCTGAGAACAAGAGTGTCTGGCGTGACTCCGGAAGAGTCCCCAAGATTTTCTCGATGTCTTCCACGAAGCCCATGTTCAACATTTCATCTGCCTCATCCAAGATAACTGTTTGGACGTGGTCGAGGTTTAATGTTTTACGGTTCATGTGGTCCATCAAACGACCTGGTGTTGCCACGACGATTTGTGGGTTTTTACGAAGTGCACGGATCTGACGGTCGATTTGCTGACCACCATATACTGGCAAGGCGTGAACACGTTTCACTTCACCGATACGATTCAATTCTTCCGCTACTTGGATAGCAAGTTCACGTGTTGGTGCAAGCACAAGTGCTTGGATATGACGTGATTTTGCGTCAATGCGTTCAATTGTAGGAATACCGAATGCTGCTGTTTTCCCTGTACCTGTCTGTGCTTGACCGATTAAGTCAACGCCGCTAAGACCGACAGGAATCGTTTCTGCTTGGATTGGTGTTGCTTCTTCAAAGCCCATTTTTAGGACACCTTTGATAAGTGCCTCACTAAGATTTAATTCACGAAATGTTGTCAATGCTAAATACTCTCCTTTGTCATATGAAAAGCGTCTGCCACTAAACAGACGCTACCGTAACGAATACAATCGACTACCTATTATAACAGAAGCTCATCCTAAAAGATAGTAGCTATTTCTATTATAATAATGTTTAGGGAAGTCACCATCATAATCGTTGCCATAAGGGCGAGGGAAAGGCAAAATGCCCGGACCGTCAACGCATCAAGGATACGTCGCTTGCCCCCACTAGTGATGGGGTTCTATTTGGAAATGGTCGCCGGTAAATACCAGCCGCAACCACCAAAATGATGAATTCCTAACTATTTATTCGAAACGTAGGCTCACTTGGTTGATCTTATTTCGTCAACCGAATACCCGTTTCATGTTTTTCTATTTTTTTATCTTTCAACAATCGACCTAAAGCACGTTTAAAGGCAGCCTTACTTAGGCCAAATACCTCATCAATCGTCTCAGGAGGTGTCTTATCACCATACGACATTTGACCACCATGTTCAAGTAGGTGATTCATGATTAAGTCCGCATCGATGTCGATTGCCTCGTGAGCACGTGGTCTTGCTGAAAGTAATACTGTACCATCTGGCTTCACATTTGTCACCCGTAATTTCATAACTTCTCCAAGTCGCGGCCAACGTTCCATCTCTTGTTCATGGAGAAAACCAATCGTTTGCTCGTTCACCCAGACGTTTACACCAGGATCGCGTTGTGCAAAGACTAACCCTTCGACATCCATGTTATTCCACTCTTCCGGTGCCGGTTTTGCTCGTAAGTTGAAATACGCATATGGAGCCGGATCACCTAACAGACGAAGTTTTTGATCATGCTTGAGGCGAATATACAGTTGATCGCCCTCTTCCGGCCAAAACGTCCGACGTTGTGGTAAGTCATCGAGCGACACGAGCACATCTTTTTGGATTCCAATATTCGCAAACACACCGGTATTGTAGCGTGTCCCATTAATCGTCGTTTTGACATAGTCTTCAAACGATGCTTCCGGAATCGTCATCGATGAGGCCAATCGTCCTTCATTATCCTGATAGAGGAAGACCTCTACTTCTTCGTCGAGTTCCAGTTTTTTCGTCTGTTCATTATTATGAAGTAAGATGTCTTCTTCCCCGTCACTTAAAAAAACACCAAACTCCGCTTCTCGTTCTACTTTTAATGTGACAACCTGTCCTGCGCGTAATGCCATTTGTGGTCATCTCCCTTCTGTCGTTTCAATCATTTTTTCCCGGTTTCTACGTATCACCTACCATACTATACTCTTTTTCATCCCCTTTCTGACATGAAGCAAAAGAGAACAAATATGACATTTCTGTGAACGGTTCTGATTTGAGTGATTTTTTTGAAAAAAAGAGATATGATAAGACAATAGGAAAAAGAAGGTTTAGTTTAGTTAAATATGGGGGAAAGACATGTTTCATAACATTCAATCGCGTTCTTTTGCAAGACGCTTCACTAAAACATTGGTCTTTGCTTTTTTTGCATTTCTTGCCACGATCGGAATCGTTTTCGCAGAAGGTTCGAACAGTACTGACTTATCTCCGAAGACGCCAGCACTCCAACATATCGATACACCTTAAAATCTACACCTCTCGTGTGGATTTTTTTATTTTTCCCGAAGTTTTACTGGGCGATACAGGAAATCGAGTTTTCATCACGAATTCCTTAAAAGATGTATAACATTTAAATAAGGAGGGCATGTCATGTGGTTTTATCTTTTCACGACGCTTACGGGTCTCATCAGTACATACTTAAGTTACACGTCCGGTTATTACACAGATTCGATTGGTGTATTCGTCTTTACACTTGCCATTTGTTTATCGCTCTCTTCTTTCAGACAGCTCCTTCGGACGTCTCACCAGTCCTATCATGAATATGTGCAACATCGCCGGGTCAAGAAACAGTACGAACGAATGAAAAAACGGGAACAATCGTATCAACTTTCTTACGAACAACGTGAATCGAGCCCTCCTCTTGCATTATCTGCGACAGAACAGCATGATAAATAAAGAACCTGATTTAACTTCTTACTAGGAGGAACCGAGTTACTATGAATGAAATCCCCTTATCCAACGGTTGGACCCTTCGTTATTCTCCCGTCATCGATCTTTGGTTAAAAGAAGACGGTGTCTTGCTTGTTGATCACGAAGACAAGGTCCGCTTAACACTGATCCTTGACGAAGAGTCGATGGAGATCAAACAAATCGATAATACCAACGCTTCTTTTTCGATTGATCCAACCACACGCCGTCTGACGTTTGAGCTTGGAGAAACAGAAGAGGAATCTGAACCTCGTTATTGGGAATGATGATGAAGACTGGGTGCGATACCCGGTCTTTTTTTGTACAATAATAATGAAACAAGAAAAGGAGTCTGATGCCACTATGTTACGTACAATCATCTGGTTCATTTGTTTTGGACTGGTTCTACCCCTTACATTACCGTTTCTTCCGGGGGCAAAACGTCGAACGCATGCTGCACGGTATGCCTATACACAAAAAGTCGCACACGTCTGGGCAAACTCATTACTTCGCCTTGCGGGTGTCCGCGTCCGTATGACAGGACAAGACCATATCCCAGCGGATCAACCGGTCGTCTTCATCGCCAACCATCAAGGCAATTTTGATGTCCCGATCCTCCTCGGAAAAATCGATAAGCCAAAAGCTTTTATCTCCAAAATCGAAGTCAACAAGATTCCAATCGTCAATGTCTGGATGAATCTGATGGGATGTGTCATGATTGATCGCAAAGATCGCCGTCAGTCCCTAAAAGCCATCCGTGCCGGAATCGAGACAATCAAAGACGGACAATCGATGATCATCTTCCCAGAGGGCACACGCTCTAAGGGTGGACCTGTCGCTGAATTTAAAGCGGGTAGTTTTACTTTGGCTACTTCAAGTGGTGCGCTCGTCGTTCCGATTGCGATTTCCGGCAGCTACCGGGTCATGGAAGAAACCGGACGGATCCGTCCCGCGACTGTCGATGTAACGATTTTAAAACCCATCGATCCAGCAACGATGTCTCAAAAGGAATTAGTCGTCCTGGTCGAACAACAAATCAAGGAAATTGTAGAAGGAGCCTGACATGTTACTTAAAGTCGATCAACTAAAAAAAGAATTTGCCGATAAGATTGTTTTCGAAGATGTTACGTTTTCCGTCAGTCCAGGGGACCGGATCGGGATCATCGGTGTCAATGGAACCGGGAAATCAACGTTATTGCATATACTAGCTGGACAAGAAACGGCTGATTCGGGTGAACTTCATCATCCAAATGATTACCGGATTCGCCTCTTGTCACAATCAACCGCTTATCCGGAAGACCAGACTGTCATGCAAGTCTTGTTATCAGGAAATACACCGACGATCAATGCCCTTCGTCACTACGAAGTTGCCCGTCTCGCGCTCGAGCAAGATCCTGCGAATGAAATGTTATTAACACGTTTCATTAACGCTCAAACAGAACTCGATGCTGCCAATGCCTGGGATACCGAGTCCCGCCTAAAAATGATTTTAAATAAACTAGGTATCATGGACCTCGAAGCGACAATCGGTTCCTTATCCGGTGGCCAACGCAAACGGGTTGGGTTAGCGGAGGCATTGCTCGACGAAGCGGACTTGTTGTTACTGGATGAGCCAACCAATGAACTTGATGCCGAAACCATCACCTGGCTCGAATCACAAATCAAGGAATACCGTGGTGCGATTTTACTCATCACCCACGATCGCTATTTTTTAAACCGTGTCACGAATCATATGATGGAAATCGCCAACGGAACGGCCTATTTTTATGTCGGAAACTATGAGTCATTTTTGGAAAAACGTGCTGAGCGCCGAGAACGAACCGCTTCGATGGAGGAAAAACGCCAAAACATCCTTCGGCGGGAACTCGCCTGGTTACGGCGTGGTGCAAAAGCACGAACTACTAAACAAAAGGCACGGATTCAGCGTGTTGATGCCTTACAAGAGTTATCTTACGAAGAAGATGAAGCGGCACTCGAAGTCCAGGTCGGTTCGACACGACTGGGAAAAAAAGTCATCGAGGCGGTTGGTGTCAGCCATCAGTTTGGTGACCGGATGCTATTTAGCGACTTCAATTGGTTGTTTGGCCGAAAAGAACGGTATGGGATCGTCGGCCGAAACGGAAGCGGCAAATCAACGTTGTTATCGATTCTCGCGAAACATCTAGAGCCGACGAGTGGAAAAATCATTCATGGTGAAACGGTCAAAGTCGGTTTTTATGGTCAGTTCGCAGAGTTTAGTCATCCCGAGCGACGGGTCATCGAAGAAGTCGAACGGATCGCCCAAGTCATCACGACACTTGACGGACAAGAAATCACAGCAAGTCAGATGCTCGAACAGTTTTTATTCAAACCGGAAGCACAATACAAACCAATCGGTAAGTTGTCCGGTGGCGAAAAAAGACGGTTAAAACTATTGACGATTTTGATGGACGAACCCAACGTTCTTTTCCTCGATGAGCCGACCAACGACTTGGATACGGAAACGTTATCTGTCTTAGAGGATTATCTAGATTCATTCCCCGGAACCGTCATCACCGTCAGTCACGACCGGTATTTCCTTGACCGGGTCGTAACTCGGTTATTGGCATTTGAAAATGGTGAAATCGTTTCTTATTACGGGCAGTATACGGATTACCTCGAACAACGTGAACTTCCAACGATGATCGATACTCCCCTTTCCTTAACGGATCCGGTAGCGAACGAGGTCAAGTCCACTGATGTTCCGAAAAAATTAAGTTATCAAGAGCAACTCGATTGGAAAACGATTGAGTCTCAAATCGAAGAGGCCGAATTCCTTTTAGAGTCGCTCGAACAACAACTTGCTTCAGCAGGTAGTGATCTTAGTCAAGTCAATGACATCTATCAACAAATTGAACAGGCAAAAACAAAAAGCGACCAATTGATGGAATACTGGACGTATCTCTCTGAAAAAATCGAAGCGTATGAAAACCATAAAAACTAAATTACGGAACTACTTTGGAATCGTCTTTTCCCCCTCATTTTGGGTGTTTAGACGATTTCTTTTTTTGATTTGAATGAAGTGCAGTGTATGATTAAAAAAAGATAAAACGATTCGCTTGATCACTTCATGTCAGGAGGCAGTTTGATGCAACGATCCCCCTATTTCATAAAATGGTTTCCACCCCTACTGATTATTTCGACTGTCCTTATCCTTATTTCATTTACACATGACTCGATTTCAAATCTTTTAATCGAACAAATATTGCAGTACATGTCGCTTTTATTATTAGCTTTTTTTATCTTAGTCGCCTACAAAAAAGAGCAGTCTTTGATTGTTGTGTAATGCAAAATAGGAGTGGTTCTTACGCAATGTTAGTGAGGTAATGTTTTCAATACTATGGGAATAGAGTTAAAAAGGACTGATTCGTATGTACGAGATCGAAG
>NZ_JACSMT010000046.1:0-20349 GCF_018618815.1 Exiguobacterium sp. s128
ATGGGAGACCACGGAAATGTCTCAACTGGAAAACTGCATACGAGGTCTTCTCGGAAGAAGTGTTGCACTTAATTTGACAAACCGTCTTAGAAAAAGAATACCACAGAAAGAGGAAGTTGAGCTCACCCAAATTATTGGTAAAATGGTAGACTAAAGGAAGATGAGGCAGGGCGGCTCATACATAGAGAAGTAAGAGGGTGGATCCAATGAATCAAATCGCAGCAGTACTTGATGGACTTCAGCAAAAAATCAATCATGGATCAACCTTCATTCAACGGAAGTACAATGAAATCGGTCAGGCGAAATTTAATTTTCCGGCACCGGTGACAGCAGCATCACTTGCAGCATTTGAAGCTGAATTTAATCAAAAATTGCCGAGTGAATACCAAACGTTTCTTGAACTGCATGACGGAGCGGATCTGTTTATTCTTGACGACGGTCTTGGGCTAGTGTTGTATTCTCTTGATAAAGTAATCGAATCGACAATAGAAGCAAAAGAAGATGGTCTTATTGATGAAGATTTTGATTACTTTTGGGTGATTGGTGAAGTCAATGAAGGATATCTCT
The DNA here is from genome assembly GCF_018618815.1 of Exiguobacterium sp. s128. Taxonomy (NCBI): domain Bacteria; kingdom Bacillati; phylum Bacillota; class Bacilli; order Caryophanales; genus Exiguobacterium; species Exiguobacterium sp. s128. The sequence continues at coordinate 568 of NZ_JACSMT010000046.1, forward strand.
TAATTCATACGGAACATGCTAAAACAGAAGACACACCTTATATGTACTGGAAGTATCATGAGGGAACAACTGAGGACGCCGATCCAATCTACCAAAACTTCGGCACGTTCCTTGAGTATTCAATCATCGCCCAAGGGGACGTGTTTTGGGAATTTAAAGACTTCAGCATTGAAAAGGACAATTATTTCGTCGACGAAGACCCTCCGAAAGAAGACGTCAAGCCACCGCTACCGATCAAATTCGTCGATTCCGTTCGGGTCGAAATCGAATATCCGATCTCAAAAACTGATTCAGATTACGAATATACCGTTTCGATCTACGAAGGGAAGTCTGGGAAAGAACGGTTGATGTCGCGTCATGAAGGCGGATCCCGTTTTAACAAGCTAATTGAGGATGTCCGTAACCGGTTGTCTGGTCGACAATTTCATTATTCATTAATTAATGTCTTTCAGACAGAATCTCGATTTTGGGAAAACGAAGAAGAAACAGGCGACTCATTAATTATAAATGAAAGCCCGCAAAAACAAGGGCTCAGTTATGACGGCTACCGCGCCTTTGCGGACCAGTTGCCGCGTCCGTTACCGGGTTGGAAGTAAGCAAAGCATTACGTTCAAGGAGCATCTTCATTTCTTCGACTCTTTTGAAATGCATGCGAAAAGGAGAAATGGAAATGAACAAACTACTGATTATTCCGTTGTTATTCAGTTTAGCCGGATGCATGTCTCTTGATATGAAACCGAGCAGTCAGTCGGTTGAAACGGGGTACACAGGAAGTGTCAAAGACGGGTTTGTGTTTGAATACAAAATGACCAATACCGGCGATTATCCGGTAAAAGTCGCCTCCCGGGCCGGTCATCTGCTCAACGTCAAGGTCCGAAAGCACGATTCGCAAAAAGTCGTCTATGACTCGTACGAAGAGGTGGAGCCGAAACGGTTGTCGAAAGAAGTGCAACCGAATAAAACGGTGATGCTGAAGAAAACAGTCAAAGCCGGTGTCATTCCAGCGGGTGTGTATGACATTGACTACATCGTCCGTGACGATAAAGGTGAAAGTAGCGGTGGCGATATAGAAATCAGATTAAAATAATTCAATCCAGGACGAACATACATGTTGAAGAATCCAAATTATCGTTATGGCACGTGGGCATTGATTGTCAGCTTTTTCTTGTTCTTTATCGTTCAACTGTTCAGTGCCTACATTGAGCTTTCACCGAACTTTGCCGGTGAATCGCTTGATGACTATTACCTGAAGTATTTCCCGATTGGTGCTTTGCTTGTCGGCTGTGCGTTTTTCATTAACGGCTGGTGGAATGAAGATGCAAAACAGGAAGCTCAAAAACGGACAGCACTCGAAGCTGACAAACCTTTAGAGTGAACTCAATTTTTAGAGGAGCGAAGACAATGGTTAAGAACTTTCCTGCTTTACTGATGTTGCTGGTGGGTGGAATTGCATTTATGACTTTTTTTATCGAACACGGAGATGGGAACACTTTTTAAAAGCGCTTGGACGCTTGTCGGACTCGTCATGCTCAGCTGGGGAATCATCGGCATGATCTTGCACTTCTGGATCATGGGGTATGAACGAAACAAGAAGCGGATTTAAATAACAATGGCCAAAAAATTGATTCACAAGTAAGGCAGCTCGTTGAAGTCTCCTTTAGAGATCATCGAGCTGCCTTTATGTTATAAATCTTAAATAGCTATTTCTTTATCTAACATAAAAATAACGAAGAAGCAGAGCGCCTCTTCGTTCGATCATACATGATTATTTTGTAAGGATTGGTGAAATGATTGTTGATACCGTCGATTTTCCTTCAGCAGTCACACGAAGTCCTTTGACGTTTGTAACGTCAATTTCAAAGTCGATAGGATCTGCACCAAATACGAGGTTATAACGTCCCAGTTCTTTTCCGTTATTGTCAGAGAAAACGATATTTGTCTCGTCATCAGTTTGTGCATAGGCAAGATATTTAGGATTATCAGATAAAGCTTCTTCTGTCAAAAGTGAAAGCTGACCTTTCAGTTTTTTGTAGTTACTATTGAGACTGAAAGTGGCAAATTCGTTTGGCCAATAGCCTTCTAATAGAATACTTTGATTGTTTAATTTTCCCATGATCGTAATTGGTTCATTTTGATATACATGATTAAAGCTGGATGCACTCATATGGACGGCAGAAAGTGGAGTTCCTGATGCTGGCGTACCAAATTCGAAAGAATTAGTCGTTTCTTTTAATGGTAAACCCGAAATATTAGCAAAAAGCTGAAGGGGAACATAAGCAGTTTTTCCAAACATTAACAGACTTTCTTTACCGTCATACTTTCCATCGACTTTAACCCCATCAGATACTAGTGATTTAGATGAAGTCAAAAGACGATAACCTACTGAAAGTTCTTTAACTTTCTTTTTATTTGATTCATTTTCAATTTGAATCTTTTTATACTTTGAATCTAAGGATTTATAGGATTTTGAAAGATTCTCATGTTGTCCTTGTAACGTTTTGTACGCGGTTTCCGACTTCTTAGTTTTTTTCTTTTCGTCGGCCAATTGTTTTTGTAATGTAGCCTTTTCCTTTTTTAGTTTTGAGACTTCCTTTGAACTTGCTTCAACAGTTGATGTTTGCATGACTCCGAAAGTTAATGAAGACACAAGACTGGCAATGATCCATTTGTTCATGACATATTTCCCCCTATTTAAAATTCAAAGTAAACACTTTTTATTATACTAATAACATTATATGTTATAAAACAAAATATTATTTCCAATACTTTAAAAATAAAGGGAATAGTGTTGGTAATCTCTCATTTTTGATTTATTTAAAAGATCAATCAATCGTCCTGCCATTCTGTCTTCAACAAGGAGTACATATATAAATCATCGAACTGTCCGCGTGTCTTCTCATACTGACGCAACAATCCTTCCCGCTGGAAACCAAGCCGTTCGAGCAACCGTTGAGAGGCCGTATTGTCCGGCAGAACAAGCGCTTCGATCCGGTTTAGGTCCCATTCATTTAACCCGTGTGCGAGTACGGCCCGAACCGCTTCTTGTGCCAGTCCTTTGCCCCAGTGAGCAGGACTCAGTTCAAAGCCGAGTTCCGCCCGCTGATGCCGGGAAGAAATGTTCAGGAAACCTCAACTGCCGATGATATCAGGAGTTGCATGTTCGGTGATGCCCCAGCGGAGACCGGTCTGTTCTGTTCGGATGGAGTGATACCAGTTGATTTCGTCCAACGCATCAGCTTCCGTTTGGAACGGGTCGAGTCCCATTTGTGCAACGACCCGTTCGTCAGCGAGATACGTCAGCAGACTTGGAGCGTCAAGCGGCGTAACTTCGCGTAAGGTCAGCCTGGTTGTCGTCAGTACAGGAAATGCAAGTGTCGTCAAGGTGAGCCCTTCTTTCTAAATAGTTAATACAATCCGGTCATCGTCAGTTTCAACAGCATCGAGACGATGTAGGCTTTTGCAGTTCGCGTATCTGTAAACTGTTGCTGGTCAAACGTTTTCCCTCGTTCACGGAAGAATATATACCATACACCCTGTTCCTCGTAGTAATGGAATCCGTCCGTCAGCCGGTCGATGGACGGTGAATCGGGAAAACCGTGTTTTTCGGTATAAGCGAAGACATCTGCTTCGGTGACGGTAAACACGTCGGCGTAGGAATTTTTCCGCATATCAGAAACGCCGAGGGTTTCGCAGGCGAACTGAAGCGGATTGCCATATAGAAGTATTTTAATCTGTGTATCCTGATCGACCACTTGTCTCGACTCCTATCTTTAGAGGATTTGGTATCTATTTGCTTATGGATGCAAAGGTGTAAAAAACGCAGACGCTCTGTTCTTCCGTGAACAGGAGGATCTGCGTTTTTTAATTAAAATGCTTACGACGATACAGCTTCTTTTCAATCCGTGTCCAGACCCGGGATGCGAGATAGACATTTCCGGTTGTGATAATTAAAAGGATACCGAGCAGAATGATCCCGCTCTGATCAAAAGTAAGGGACGGTTGAAAAATCGTAAAGATGGCAATCAGCAAAAGGGGCATAGTAATGCTAAGCCAGACAGAAAAAAACAACAGAGGTTTCCACATACAAATTCTCCTTTCATCCATAATCATTTCTATCAGTATATCAAAATGTATACCGGATACTAGAAAAAATGGAAAGACAGGATCGGTTTCGTTATGCTTAAAAAAATAGCTCGAAAAAATAGCAGGGAGAGGAAAATTAAATGGTAGAAGTCCTGATTATAGAAGAGCCTGTCACGGAACATTTTATAGAAAATCTAGTGCATCCCCATCGGTTTGACGGAGGTTTACCTGTTGTGCATCGTTTAAGCGGAGAAGGACATGTCGAAGAAGGTCGAGACTTTTTAATGGCATTTTTAACACATCAAGCGGTTTTCCCGTTGTATGTGCATTTTGTTGATGAGTATGACCTGTCTAAAGACTTCACAACCTTTTTTCAGCAGCATCAGATTGATTACACGATCGATGACTGTGACGGCAACTTGAAATCTTACGGGTACAGACGGTACAACTATTATTCTTGCTTTACGGCGAAAATTCAAAATCCTGCTGACTTACTGCTTGTATTAAACAAGACGTATTGGCTCGCATCTGAAAATGTATTCTATTGTATCAGTCATTCAGATTCTTTAACGTTCGAATGGGGAGACTTTTGGGAGCGGGGAGTCAAAAGAAGACGATCCATCGCTGTATTTGATTTTGATGCTTCAAAGATCTACATCACCACTGATTATGACGGATTAGGATTTTGTTTACTCAGCCGGGATACGCAGTACAATTCACTTGTCGGATTGATCGCCAGTTTGCCGGACCAGATGGTCGTTACGCAAATCAACGATGAAGTGATAGAGGAAAACGAGGTACTAGATTAAGATGATCAAGAAAAAGACATTTAAATCTCTTCTTCTGCATCATTTGCACTTTAGAAAATAAAAAAGCTGTGTCCCAGTAAGGAGAATATAATGGCAGAAATCATGATTATGGAAAAAGAGATTATCGAAAAGGATGCGTTGAACTTAGGATACCCGTTTGAAATGGGTGGAGAGTTGACGACAGCTTATCTCATTGATGTGAGCCGTATTGAAAAAGACGGGGCAGATGAAAACAAAGACTTTTTACTCGAATTCTTAATTCATCAACAGGTGTTTCCACTCTATATCAGTTTCGTGGATGAGTATGGATTACATGAAGAACATGACGCGTTTTTCAAGCAAAATAATCTTTCGTATGTCGTATTGGATTTAGATACACAGTTTCGAAGTGGAGAGGTGAAAGTCCGTTATAAGGAGTACCATCCGTGTTATACGATTACCGTTCAAAATACGGAAGAACTGCGTCTTGTCCTGAACAAAACCTACTGGCTGGCATCGGAAAATCTGTTTTATACCATTTCGTACTCAGATAACCTGTCATTTAAGTTGGAGAAGATAAAGTGGTGGCGATTGAAACTGATTCGCCCGATTTGTGTTCTGACCATGCATCCGAACACGACCTGTTTTAAGATTGCCCACGATGGTAACGGCTTTTACCTGCTGTCAAACGATGAAAGCTATATACCAATTGAACACCTGGTGACCCGGCTTCCGAAAGGGACCGTCATTTCGCAAATCAATGATGACTGGTTACTAGACGACGAAACCGATTGATTTTGGTACACGTAAAAGAAGGATGAAATTGGACATGGAGGAATGAGAATGGAGCACGTTTTGTATTATCTGTGTATAGCAACCTGTATCGGAACGGTCGTGGCCTTTCTGTTTAATCGGTTGCAACCGGGCAGTCGTATTCGGACGATCAGTATCAGTCTAAACGTTTTATTGCTAGTTTTAGTGGGTGTAACCGCGTTGCTTGGGTGGGATGCTACAGAGGAAAAGCTGTATCGGTCCTTTGGCTTGCTAGTCATGAATATCTTTCCGCTTTGGTATGAACGAATTGAAGGGGACAATAGGAAAACCATCGTATGGTCACTGACGCTGGCCTTGGTCGTGGTGTTGTTCGGAACAATTTTAGGATGACATATAATAGGAATCGTACATACGCGTTAAAAAGAGGCTATTCATATTGCAGAAAAAAATGTTGAACATCTCCATCCTGTTGATGGTAGGCGGCGTATTTGGAAACATACTTTTTACCCGACTCGGTTATTTTCCGAATGCAGATTTTCGAATTATGAGTATTCCGTTAGCAACGGGAGCGCATTACTTTAATCTAGGACTGGTATTACTTGCCATGACGCTAGTCGGGCTGGTGTTACTGCCATGGTTTCTGGAGAAAAAACAATTTTCGAAAACGGTGCTGTCACTTGTATTAATTATTTGGTTGCCTTACGCCGTCTAAACAACATGGACAGGAGCGAAGATGTCGTGAGTAAACTCATTAAACGTCTCCATCCCGATTCAAGGGTGCCCGGGGCATCAGCTGTTGACCTGAGAAAAGCAGAACGTGCCTTAGGTGTTTTGTTTCCAGATGAATACAAAGACCTTTTTTTACAGACGAATGGTGCACAGTTTGGCGAATGGAGCCTGTATCCTGTACCAACCAGACAAGAAGTCTTACAGGATATCGTTCGTCACAATGAGAAGCGTCCGGCTGGCTTGCCCGATGACTTGATTTGTATCGGTGAAAATCTAACGGGTGACAAGCTGTGTTACCGGATTCGAAAACGTTTCCTGCAGGAGCTCGTCTTTAGATGGAACGAAAAGACGGGAATCGCAAAATATCCATCGTCTTCTTTGGAACAGTTCATCGATTGGCATGTCCCGAAACGAAAAACGAATCAGGCCTACCGACTTGGCCGTTTTACGGTCGAGAGCAACGAGCTGATTGTGACGGATCCTTATTACGGACTAGAGGAAAACACGGATTCACAGCTGATTTTGTCGAATGTGAAATCAGGCAGTTGGACTGCAGCCACCATTTACACGAAAGACGAGTGGGTCAAGCAACTGCTTGTTTTTGAAGGGGATAAAAAGCGGAGTGGCAAATGGCGCCGTCAGGATCAACCAATCAGCACGGACTCGGCACTGGCCGGAATTTTTGATCGAACAGCTTATCGTCAGAATCAAGCGATGGAATTTGAGACAATTGTTTCGTCCGACGACCAGGCCGGTATCGTTTCGTTTGGTGCTGTCTCGACGTCAGGTTTTGGAGACGGACTGTATGATGTTGACATACAGTATGATGTCTCGAGGCAAATCTTCGGTGTACGAATTGACTTCGCAGATGACGAATGAAGGAGTTGGGCTAATGGAATTGGATAGTATGTTGGTCGGTGAAGGAACTGCTTTTATCTTTATATCCGAGGACAAAGGAAAAGTTCGTTTTCACTGTCATGAGGATGATGAAGAATACGCAGATGTCGATATGGATCAGCTGTTGGAAGAGTCGTGGCAGGACGGGATGGCTCTTTACAGCAAGAACATTCGAGAATTTTTACTGGAGTTGAATCATTATCCACTGTACGTTCACAGTATGAGTGGTTCGAGCAAGATCAACATTGCGCACGACGCTGACAGCAGTAAAAGATTTGACCGGGGGAATATTTATCATCGATTGACCATCACTTCAAAAGAAGCATTTCTTCATTACTTCCCTAAAGCTTATCAAGATGCATACAATAACGAGAGTGTATTATTTTCAAGCGAGAAGACGATTGAAATGGATGAGGCAAAAAATGACTTTTATTTTAAAAAGTTTAGGTTAAACTTTTCGGATGACGAGCGGAATTGTTTCTTTCTGTGGGTGAACCATGACGGAAACGGTTTTGACTTTGTTGCGAATTTTTCAGATCATCCGTATCAACACGAGACGATTAAAATCGCGGACGTTGAATGAACGTCATAGTGAACTACGGCAAAAGGAGTGCAACCAGGCGATGGAAACAGACCCGGTTACACTCCTTTTGTTATTCTTTCACTTCTGCAATTGTCTCGAAGATTCGTGAGTAGACGTCTTTGACATTTTTATTGTTCGTTTGATCATTGTTTAATCCATACTCCCAGTAGCGATAGCTATCTTTTTTCTCTTGCAGATAACCGGATGCATAGGAATGCTCCAGTTCGCTCGCAGTGGCATACGTCAGGTCTTCAGATACGAATGGTAAAAATCCTTTTGTCGTCTCTAAGAAGAAGGTCGGAACATCAAGTTTCCGGTACACCTTCACGTACTTCTCTTCATCTGCCTGTTTTAGGTTATTTTTTGCGATGAACACCGCATCAAACTTCGAGGAAATCCGGTTCGTGTCCTCTAGGTCTTCAAATGAAAGTGTTGAAAACTTTACATTTTTCTCTTGCAGATTAGGCTGTTCTCCAATCACAGCGATTTTTAAGTACGTTCCATCATAGGAAGTGTCTTTAACTTGTGTTGATGCATCTACACCACAGCCTGCTAATGCGGTCGCGGCAATCAGTAAACCAAGTAACAATTTTTTCATGTCCACGTTCCTTTCACGTCCATTTAACACTACAGCAATTATACCAATAAATTGGAAGATGTACCTAAATCGAAATGAAAAAATAGGGGTTAACAATTAAAATAAAAATTCCCAATAATGTTATCTGATTATATAATATGAAGTATAAATGGAATTTCTTTTGGGCCTTGTTTGGCCGGCGAAGAAAGTAAACGGGAGGACATATGAATTATATTGAGCATTTGGAAAAACACTGTGGTGAGATTAAAGGAAGTTTAGAACTAGAAGATATGATGGAAGAAAACATTCAATTCCTGAAGTTTGAGAACGCACCTATCGATAATACCTATACGGCGACAACACTCGGATTACTGTGGCGACCGCTTCAGTTTGAAGAGGAGCGATTTTATCATCAGGAACTGATGATGTCGGTCAAGCAGCCGGAAGCGGAGGAAGATGTCATCGAATTGCTATGGCGTCTGACGACGCATGCTTTGGAAACCGGACAGGCATTTGAATTGGGCGAATTTTACAGTATGCCTGAGACGGTGTTCGGATAATACGGATTTGCAGGAGTCTATGTGACGGCACCGTTTTATTTTGATGAAACCTTTTTCGTCCATACAGTCGATGCGAGTTTTGAAGAACCGGATCACGTCTTACCGGTCTGGTTTGTTCCGATTTTCGAATCGGAGGCAGACTATCTTGAGCAACAGGGTATTGAAGCGTTTGAGGAAAAGCTTTTTGAGACAAAGGATGAACTGCTTGACTTAACACGTCAACCATTGATTTGAGAATCCTATTCATAGAGCGGAAAGCAATCATACGTTGCTAAAGAGAGGGAGAAAGCAACATGTTAGTCGATCACTACAAACAGCTTCATCATCTAGAAGTCGATATACCGAAGGATGAGCGTTTTCAAAAGTATGAACATCTCAATATTTATTTTGAGTGGGGATTCGCAATCAACCAATCAACCGAAGCAGTCGCCAGTGAGGATGCGATGTGGTTACTTGGGCAAACGAATGCATTCCCGATCTGCATGGTCTTTGATGTATTTGATTTTTCGATGAAGGAAACAATTGCGGTTCTCGAATCCTTCGACATACCGTATTATGCGTCAAACAATAACGAACCAGAGCTCATTGATGGAGAAGAAGCTTCGCGTGAGACCAACATACGGCTCATTGTTGATCGGGAAAAAACGTTGCGAGAAATGATTCCATTTCTGTACGCATGCGGATGTCACGGTCAGAAAAATTATCTCTATTCCATGATGACGGACGGAACAGATGCATTAACAGAAACAGAAGACTTTCCGGGAATCGATGTCTCGTACGCGGTCGTCTCGGTTGGACCGGATGGAGAAGGTGTGGATGTCATCGGACCGAGGGAACGGATCATTCTGCTGTATCGACAAGTGCGAAATAGATAGATGCAGAAAAGCGCCATGATTCACAAAAGCTTTGGAGAGAAAAGGACTGAAGTAAATTGTTAGCTGATTAATCGGATACAGATACAAATTTGAAAGTCCGCTTGAATATATGAAAATGGAAGAAAAGAATTTGTACATAAAGGAGTAGTGAAAATGGAACATCAGATCGGATTACCAGGCATTACAGAAGAACGGTTGCAAGAAGTCGAGGCAGAACTCGGATTTTCGCTGCCGTCCGAGCTGCGGGCACGCTTTAAAAAGGAAAACAAGTTCGAAGCCGGTGAGTGGCAATTCCATCCGATCAAGGACGAACAGTATATCAAGCGGACGTGGGAAGACATTGTCCGTGTCAACTCGACTGATGTGGAAGACTATCCGAACGGTTTCTTCCGAATTGCCACGGACGGTTCCGGGGATGAACTTGGCTACTTATTGCCGGATACAAAAACGATTGTTCTGTGGAATCACGAGGAAGAGGAAGTATTTCCGGTCGCTCCGACCCTTAGAGCATTCATGAAACAAGAACAACAAGTTGAAGAGAGTGCCATGCGGGCGGAAGACTTTCTTCAGACGGTAATTGAGACAGGAACTGTTTACGGTTTATCGAAATTGAAGCAGTCGGGATGGGCGTATTGTCCATCGAACCAAGGTGACTCGGATGTGTTATTGTTCTTCTCGACAAAAGAAGGGGCACGTGCTTGCCAGACAAACGGATGGGAGAATTATCATCTCATTCGCCTCGATCTCGATGTCTTTACAGACGACTGGTTGCCGAACATGATGCAAGACGGTTTGTATTGCGGACTAAACTGGGATGCCAGTTTACAGGGGCTCGAGCTGAATCCGGAGAACGTTCTCGAGGAACTCGAAGGCTGACGACAGAGTAAGCATCACTTTTCCGGCTGGACGAGCGGTATACGTTACGGTTTTATCGTTCGAGCGGAGGGGCGACGACGGGATTTGCGATGCTTGGCATCATGGAAGATCAAAAAACAAAAGAACAGCGGCGTGTCTACTGGGAATATCCGTGTAGGGAGGTAAGTGTGAAATGGCGACGGGACGTTGTCATTATTAATGACACCCGCTTAAACATCTGGACCGAGGTGTATGATTTCAGATTGGATCAACCGATTTATCCAGCAAAATAGAGTTCATGAAGGGAAGATGAAATATCCTGATGATCATACTTAGAAAGCAAATCGGCAGCTTGATGTATTCCTGGACCATTTATCGCGACGGCCGGACGGTTCAGGCATTTTTTGGAGTCAATGAACCATGGATGCTTGATGAAGATATTGATGAAAAAACGGAAGAACGGTTTACGTTTCGTTTTCAAGCCCGACGTCGCGTGAAGGAACTGATTGCCGAGAAGCAGGCAGACGGGTATCAACAGGAAATCACACCGGATCCGGTGCCGAGTCAAGAAGAACAGTTGACGTTTCACAAGAGGGCGACATGGTTTGCGTATGTACTTTTCGGAGTGGGATTGATTCCGATTGTAACACCTTGGACTTTATCTCCGTACGTGATAGTCATCCTTGCAGTACCCTTCCTCATCATGTCGACGAGCGGAAAAATGCTGCCGTTTTGGGTCAAAGCGATGTGCTTTATCAGTTACTTCCTGATTAACATCAGTTACAGACAGGCACCGGACATAAAATATTTGGACGCCGGTCTGTTACTCGTAACGGGTGTGTTCCTGTTTGTGTATATGAAAAAAAGCAAAAAACGTTTTAACGCGTAAGCTGACGAGAAGCGGGAGGATCAGGCATGCCATCAACATTTTTAAAGCAATTGCTGCAAGAGGAAGAGCGTTCAGACTTCGCATCATTACGTTTCGCTTATCTTGCAAAACAACAGGGATTGCGAAACGTGTTTTTACAGCAGATGAACACCTTTATAGCGGAAGCACTTGCATGGGATGTCAAGAGGCAACGGCAGTTTACGGATGGTCTGCTGACCGCATGTGAACGGGAGGAAGCAGTACAGGACTTGTTGATTCATCCGCTGAAGGAGAGGTTATTGAAGCCTGTCCTGAAACAATGGATGAATGATTTGCCGGAAGACGTACGACCGTATCGGTGGTTTGGGATCTTCTCTTTTGAAGAAGACAACCGTCTTGAATATCTGCAGACGGCGATTGACCGCGGCGGTCGGCAGGAACGACTGGCGATCGAGACGATGATTCGTCATCTGTTGAATTGGCTGTGGTACGCCTTCCATCATCTCAATGAAGATTTGTATTTAAGTGAGACGGAGGACGATGCGGAGACGCTGCAGGAAACCCGTTTGTTGATGGATCAACTCGGTGATTCGGTTCAAAAGGCCGAGTTCATGGAAGAGTGGCAGGAACACGCCCGGACGTATGAACTTTGGCTGCGCTTTTTAGAAGAAGAGACGGAAGGCTTCATGGAGTGGCGGGAACGACTAGAAAAGCAGGGAGAGAATAAACAATGAATACCCCATACGATCCATATAAAAAAACAGAACTGTGGAACGTCATTTCGGAAGCGATTGACGAATTGGTTGAAAACGATGACTTGGAGGAACGGACGACCCATGATCATATCGTCGGATACCTCTGTCAAAAAGTCTCATCTAGCCTAATGGAGAAGGGGGAACTGAGTAGTGGGAATCGTACCGGTAGGAAATCGAAAGATGATGACTCAAGCGATTAAAAAAATTATTGTCCCTGAATTAAGGAAACAAGGGTTTAAAGGAAGCTATCCACATTTCAGACGGAAACAAGATACCCATCAGGAACTCTTGACGTTTTATATTACAAAGTACAGTGAAAATTTTTACATCGAGACGGGAGTCATTCCGTTAACCGGTTATCTTAACTATGAAGGGGATCTCATTCCTCCAAGTAAAGTGACAGTCTTTTCTTTAAAAGGGAATGAGAGATTTATAGTCGGGTCAGACGTTGTAGCTAATCATGATGGAATGTATTTTATGATGAAAGGACTATCTTCTGAAGAAGAGCACGAACAACTGGCTGAAGAAGCTTTTACATACTTGAAAACGAGTGAACCGGACTGGATAGCCCGTTGCTCCGAATGGAATAAAAAATTGTATGAATCGTTTGATGAGGAAGACGCGTAAAAGAAAACAGCTATGTTTACTTCTAAGTAGAAAAAATCAATTTATTAAATACTGAGGAAATCTTTCTATTTCCGTTTGGTGCTGCCGTCCAGTTGATGGGGGACGGCCACTTCAAGGTTCGCGTACGACGCGATGCAGATCAGGTCACCGGTATTTTGCTGGTTATCGGGGAACATGAAGATTTTGAAGAGGACTTCGAATAATTCAATACCAGTGATTAAAAGCGTCTCACCTAAACTTGTTGAAGTAACCATTCAAGTAGAGGGTGAGATGTTTTAGTATCCAGATTCGAAAAATTGATCACAGGATATTAAAGAGAATTTAAAAGACGAGCTAATGCAGAGAGGACTATGCCGATGAAAACAACGTATTCCTATGAAGAACTTCTGAATTTTGATGACCCGTTTGAATATGAAATTGGTCTTCCGTTAAAAATCAGCGACCTGCCCTCATCCGTGATGGAAGAAGATATTCCGGACAGTAAAACGAAACTGCTTGAGAAGCTCGCGGAAGGTTACTCCTTGATCATTCAAAAACCGCGGATTCCAACTGAAAAGGTGTTTTCCGCGTTTCAACTGTTGGACGAAAATGAATTCATGAAGTTGTATGTGGTAGACGAAACAGCCTTTACTGAAGCATTGTGGGATCTTTTGTATGAGCGTGAATACGACCTTCACTGGGCTTTCTTTTTACTAAAAGAGATGAAAGATGTCGTTTTCGAATTGTCCTATACGGGTGGAGAAACTCGCGCTCTGACTCTTTCAGGTCTGAACGCAAATACCCTGATTCATCTACGGCTTGAAGTAGACCAAAGCGTGACCTGTAGGTGGGATTGAATAGATAGAAAAATCCCAACGATGATTCAAAGACAAGTTTAACGGTATACCCTTAGTAGTCGAACGATGCGATTGGTGAATGGGGCTTTGGGTTTACAACATACTAATGAATGAGGTAAGCCAAGGGTTAGGAGGGACAAAAGTGGAATTTCAGAGTGGTGAATGGATTGATGTCTACCGGGAGCTGTTACCGCATGACGATTGGCAAAAGCTCGTCCGAATTCAGGTGACTCAGCATAGCTATCCTTTTGAAGTTAAGTTGTTGGAATGTCCGGTGAAACAAAACCGCAATACCTACGATTTATCAGATTGGACGGTCTTGTCGCATGTCATTATGACAGATACTTCGCAACTGAAGACATTTCTAAATCAACTTGAAATCGAACAGATAGGGATGTCAGCCGAGTCGAAGACGATTCTCAGCATTGGGAAACACGGGCAGGAAATCGTTCGCGTTACTAACGATAGTGTCTCAATGTATGGTGTCTTCTATGAGGAACTAAGAGAGTCGGGTACGGAGTACGAAAACTTTTTTGATGCTGTCTTACCGTATGCGACGTTCCCGGTTGAGGTCGTCTTTTGCGGCCGTGGCGTTTTAAATGATGAGGACTCGATCCATGCGATGACATTAACCGATACGAATTGGCAAGCCGTCTTCGAAAATCGTTTGTTGCATTTGCTGAACCGAAAAGAAATCACTTCTGGATTCCTGCCAACGAACTACTCAAAGCCTTCTCGACGAACGCTCGAGAACTTCATGACAGAGTTCATGTTGTGCATGCCATATAACTTTATTGTGACACGCGATGCAAATGGACGGTTTGGTATGCTCGATCATTTCTGTACCAATGGAAAGATTGCGCACTTTGGAAATACAGACGATATTCAACATGCGTAAATAACTGGATCATTATGCATAGGGAAGTTTCGTTTAGTGAATGTGGAGCAAGCAGGATACGTGGAGGAATTCTTATGCTATACATCTATCTCGAAGAACATACCGATCATAAAAAAGTGATCAAGGACCGCTATCTAGACATCGATAAATCAGATCGCATCAAGTCGATCTATTCGATGGGGTGCATCCCGAATGATGAGAAAAGAGACTATCAAGGTGACTCGAATGCTGTATTGAAGCATTTTTTGATGTGCTTGAATCGTTACCCGGTCTTCGTGACGTTTGGTGGCGGTTTTACAGATGAGGATGTAGAGGCGTTCTTTCATCAGGAGAAGTTGTCTTACACGAAGATTAAACCGGATAAGCAAAGACCTTATTACAGCGTTCAAGTGAACGATGCAAGCGAACTGGAACGTCTGTTAGACGAAACGTACTGGTATGCTGCCGCAAACGACTTTTACTTCCTATCGTTTACGAATCTCCTGACGTTTGAGTCGAGAATGGTCAAAGGATGGTTTTTCAAAAAAGAACGTGTCGTTTCTGTCATTCATACAACGGAAGAAATGTCTTTCATCACGATCGAACATGATTTCATGGGCTATTATCTGTTTTCGAATGAAGCCTGTTTCGATACAGAGGACAAGGTGAAAGCGTTTCTGCCTGAAGGTGACGGCATCGACTACTATGAGCAAGAAAAATCAAAATCGGCAAATCTTAAAGAAAGGGGAGGAAAAAATATGTTTGGTATCAGTACGAGCTTAAAAGAATTTCCGGAAGAAGAAAAAGATATTCTCCGTTACCCGAGTCGCGTCCACATTTTTTTGATTCAAGACTTCTCCAGCGTTTCTGATCGTTGTGATTTACTGATTCATTTGGATTCCTATTCTGATAAATTGTTTTTAGCAAGAGAAGTAAACGAGCTGATTGGAATTTGTGAACTACTTATTCAACGGTATTGTACGCCGAATGAAGCATGGTTAGTGAATCAGGCACATTATTATCCAAACGAACCTTGGATGATCCATCAATCAAATGAGTTAATAATGGAGCTACATCAATTTTTAGAATTGCTTAAGCGAATGTGCATCGAGTCTGTATACCAGAACGCGTTGATTTGTTTTTGGGGTGACTGATTCACTAAAATGTAATCCGTTAATTAGTTGCTTAAAAATCACTCTCAGGATAATCCTAGGAATAAAATCAGTCGATCTTGATAAACAGCCTGTATACACATACTTTTTAATTTTTGCAAAAAATAATGCAAATCTTGAATGAGAGGGTCTGCTGACTTCAACTTCCATGGTTCATGAGGGAAACAATGTCGATGAGAAAGAACCTCACAAATACCAAGAAGTTCAAGGACTTCAGTGGGCTTGAATAGTTTATCTTCGTATTCATCCAGTTGGATGAGTAAAGCGCAGCGGTGCTTAATGACCTCAGCATCCTGAGATAAAAAAATTTGTAGGTGATCGCGATAGATTAACGTCTCCTCTTGATCTGAAATATCGATTAAATCGTTTCTAATCAAAAACATCTGCAAGTCCTCCTTCGTATTTTAGTGATAAGCAGGTTTCTTCAGTAAATAACGGGGCGGGGCTCCGAATGACTGTTCTGCTTCAAAGTAAGCGAGTTCACCGGGAATGCAGGAAATGATGGAAGAAAACCCAAATCCGACGGCGTGTTCAAGCGCTTCTTTCAGAGGCAATTCTTTTCCATTGATCACTTCATTCTCTGACAAGCAGTAACAGGTATCCGGCGCACCATGCTTTTTTAATAGACCGTAAATGTCTTCGTACCACGAATTGGGTAGGGTGATTTCAATTAAGTACTCGTTTTTGAGCATATTTTTATAGAGATGATCCAGTCGATAGAGGGCTTGATCCCGTTTTTTAGGCGAAAACAGTTCATGGAGTACACGCTCTTGCACCCGTTTGACGAAGAATGATTTAACGAGAATCGCTTCCTGTTCTTTATTCATATCTCGATTTCCTTTCTATTCAAGCACTCCGGCATGAAGATTCATTAAAAGTTCAAATACTTTATGATTATTATAGCAATCCCGTATGAGAAGGAGATGAACATTTGAATTACATATCTGCAGGATATTTTCTTGTTATGCCAACACCCCGTAAAGATTATATGGATGAAAAGATTGTTCCTGAAACCGTGCTATCAGTGAGTGGTTGTCTTTGTAAGCAATATCCTGATACCAGTATCTTATGGGGAAATTCTGAAGTGAAAAAAGAACGCTATATGGATCAACTCGGTCTTTCGCTTAACACCTTTCAGTTATTCGAACATTGGATAGAAGAACATAGGAATACTGGTGATGTTTTGTTTCCTCAAGTATTTTCTGATTTACATTCTGCGGGAGATTTTTTAAATCGTTTTTTGATCCAGATTCCTGATATACGCATCATCAGCATTGGATTACCTGAACGTTATAAATCAGATTTTCTTGAAGATATAGAATTGTTTAGCAGTAAAAATCCTGAACCATATGGAGTGGAAAAAATGTTGTTACAGCACCACCCACCTGAGAAGGATGGAGCAAAAAAAGTAGGATACGAAGTTTTAGGATTTGACTCTGGCTCGTTTCATTCTTACTTGTGCAATGGATTAGAGCGTGATTTTCGTCAACATTTTAATTTTTCACCAAATCGTTATGGGTTGATTGATTCGATAGAAGAAGCTGATCGTTATTCAGATTATTGTAATGAATTAGGCGAAGAAGAGACAGAATCCGTACTATGGTTTCCATGGGCCATTTTTGAACACAAGAGGAGCACATAAAAATCAATGGATACTTTATTAAATTTTTAAGCTGGCAATGGCTTTTAGTCTAATTTATGAGGAGGATTGAAAAATGTTGAAATCTAAAGATCAACTGGAACAGCATGTGAACCAATTTAGAAATACACTCTATCAATTCGAAAAAGAAATGGATTATGAATTCTCAGTTAATGAATGGCGTTATCTTCTTGAGCATGGACTGAATAGCTTCCTGAGTACACGAAAAGATGAACAACAAATGATTTCAAATGTCTCCATTCGTACGAAAAAAAGACCTTCCCGGTGGAAGCTATCATCAGGAGTCGTATATGCCATTCCGTTACCTCGACTTGGTGGGTACGGATATGCAGAAATGAGAGTCTCTAAAGACGAGAACCATGAGACTGGAAAACTAGAATCTATGGACTATATCCAATATTATAATCTCAGAACGGAAACGATGCTCTCGCTTCAAGAACTAGATGAGAAACATCCAGACCCTTGTATCATTATGGATACTGGATACTACGGAATTACCGAAGGGGAATGGACAGTACTCGGAAAACGGCATCGGGAAGAAGGGACTTTCGAAACGCCGTTACTTTTTGGGAGTGTACCTAGCTTGGATTCCGATGAAGAATACTACTATATTACTAGCGGGATATATGGGGAGAGATTTTTCGTAGATGAAGAAGAGGCACAATCAATCATAAACCCATCTGCGACATGTGGTGATTTATCTGCTGTTTACAAATACGAAAAACGATTGAAAGAAATTAATAATAAGTTGAAGTAGTAGCTACGAAATAAAGTGAGGAGGATTGAATAATGTCGAATCCTAAAGAAGAACTAGAAAAGCATGTGAACCAATTTAGAAATACACTCTATCAATTCGAAAAAGAAGTGAATTATGAATTCTCAGTTGATGAATGGCGTTATCTTCTTGAGCATGGACTAAACAGCCTCCTGAGTATACGAAAAGATGAACAACAAATGATTTCAAACGTCTCCATTCGTACGAAAAAAAGACCTTCCCGGTGGAAGCTATCATCAGGAGTCGTATACGCCATTCCGTTACCTCGACTCGGTGGTTACGGGTATGGGGAAATGAGAGTCTCTAAAGATGAAAATCATGAGACTGGAAAACTAGAATTTATGGACTATATCCAATATTATAATCTCAGAACGGAGAAGGTTCTCACACTACATGAATTAGATCGAAAAAATCCAGAATCATGCATTGTAATTCGAACGGGTTACTATGGCATAAAAGAAGGGAATGGATTGTACTTGGAAAACGGCATCGAGAAGAAGGTACGTTTCTAACTCCTTTATTTTTTGATACTTTAGAATCCAATGAGGAAGAATACTTTATTACGAAGGGTTTATGGGGATCGAGAGTTTTTGTGAATGAAAAAGAGGCAAAAGCGGTCATAAACCCATATGGCTCAAGTGGTGATGTAGCTGCTGTTTACGAATACGAAGAACGACTGAAAGAAATCAATGACAATTTGGAGTGACCATCTATTCTGTAATCGCTGATCTGTTTAGGATTTTTAGAGATGAGGTGGATGACGTGAAAGTTGGTATCGAATTTAAAATACCTAATAATTTTGGTAAGTATATCAATGATATCTTAAATCCAATTGATATAACGCAGTATAATTGGAGAGTAGATTGGATCGAAATGTACATAAAAGAAGATAGGGATATAAAGGATCACACTATTGAAAACTTAAAAGAATTTAATATTCCGGATTATGAGATTGTGGAAGGAAGAGAATTAGAAAGAATACTGAATATTGATGAATATTATATAATTTTTTGTGGCTTGCAAGCATTTCATGATTCTCTGCCGGTTGAAGTAAATACATACAGTGAATATTTGAATAGTGATTGTACATTCTGTCTGACCATAGACGATTGTACGAATGTCATCTTGTTATGTAAGGATGTCGATTTATTAGAACAGTTGTCTGACAATGCTATGCGGAGTGATTTCAAAAACATAGAGTACATACTCGAAGATGATCCGTACTCCAAAAGAGTAGCAATCCCTTGAGTGTACATTTTTCAGTAGAAGCTTTATTCACTCGTATCAAAACGAGTAACACATGGAGGTTAAATCATGAATTATCTTGATCATTTAGAGAAGTAATTTGGAAGGTTTACATTACGATCTCTAAACATTTAATTTGGGATTTTTTTCATTAATGAAGGCTCATCACCATAACACGTGGTTGCTATTTTAACGACCAAGCTCAAGGCGCAATCTCAAAAAGAATCGTTCGAGGTTTCGGTAGCC
>NZ_JACSMT010000047.1:0-19545 GCF_018618815.1 Exiguobacterium sp. s128
AAGATCAAGAGAGTTAATATTGTAAGAAAACGATTGTGTTTAATCGGGAGTATACGTGTCAACGTTCACTAACATTGCGTAAGAACCACTCCTATTTTGCATTACACAGGTTAACAGTATTGTGTCATATATAGGAGTTCATAATGGTTATTTAGGTGATTTTTCTTACGCAACACATGCAGCTTTTTATCCAGACTACTGTGGATTAGATATAGATCCAAGTATGTACAATGGAACTACGAGAGAGCGATTCATAGCTATAATTTCTGAAGCATCGCCAAGTGATCAATCAAAAATATTAGAAGGAGTTTTAGAGAAATATCCAATAGAATATTTCGAGGATTTATCTAAAGAAAAAATAATCAGTGTTAATGAATATCAAAAAAAAATTAGAACATATAAGAAAATCAACGAATGGATAAATAGATTAGATGGAGAAATCATTGAACAAGGGGAACTGAAGAATGATTTTGAATTTGTGAAAAAAGTTTTAGACCAGTCAGAGATATTAATTTCAAATCACTCTTACGGTAGTGCTGTAGATCGAGTTCATACAGCTATACACGGTTATTTGAAAGCATTGTGCGACGAAGAAAATATTATCTTTAACGAGCAAAATGTAAAAATTCAGGATATGTGGGGAAGGCTCAAAGTAGAACATACCAGTTTTAGTATAGAGATTAAAGAACATCAAAGACCAATAAACCAAACAGCAGCTGCTATAGGGAAAATTCTTGGAAATATGAATGAGGTTAGAAACCGTCATGGGTTTTCTCATCCTAATGACGACATAATTGAAGAAGATGAAGCAAGGTTTATAGTTAATTTATCTAGAGTACTTTTATTTTATATTGATAGTAAAACTTCTGATAATAGTTAAGTATACGGCAGGAAGAAAGTGCAAAGGAGAGCCGATGACGAACTTTTGGAAAGCAAACGGCAAGTGGCGGATTGGACGGTTCATCTTACTAGCGGTAATGCTGGTGTTGGTCTCATGTTTTTTGTATACTTTTCATCAGAAAATCCTGCGGCAGTTATATTTGGAAGAGCAACTAGAATAACAGTACGGGCTGAAAAAAGACGAGTATCAGATATTCGGTCAATTTACGAAGTTTGGTTATGGATACAGTGTATTTCTAAAAGATGAACCGCGGACATCCTATTTGTTTAGTGTCAGAGATAAAGA
Organism: Exiguobacterium sp. s128; assembly: GCF_018618815.1. Lineage (NCBI taxonomy): Bacteria > Bacillati > Bacillota > Bacilli > Caryophanales > Exiguobacterium > Exiguobacterium sp. s128. Next base: position 1,187 of record NZ_JACSMT010000047.1, read on the forward strand.
CGGGAACTACTTTGCGATATACTTAGGACACAATTTTTTAGATCCATCCGAAGATTTTATTGATTTTCGAGAACCGAAACATCCTGAGTTCGAACAGTTTAAAGATGAACCGTAAACGTATAGGTTGTTTCAACACAAATATTTTCAAAACAGGAGGAATTCACATGTGGCAAGATTTTACTTGGTTGAATGAACCAAAAGAATTCAGTATGCAGGAACGCCTGACCTTTAAGACAGAAGGCGATACCGACTTTTGGCGCAATACCTATTATCAGTTTAACCGGATGACCGGTCATGCCTTACTTAAACCAATCCCGGCACCGTCTTTCTATTGCCGAATCGAAGTGAAGCTGCACCCGCGTCTAACGTATGATCAGGCGGGGATCCTTCTCTATTTAAACGAAGACAACTGGCTAAAAGTTTCAGCGGAATTCCTTCCGGACGGAAAATCACATCTCGGAGCCGTCGTTACTTCGTTCGGTTACTCTGACTGGTCATCGCGGGATATCGACAACACGGTCTTTGATCATCCATTGACGTTTGAGCTCGTCTGCAATCAACAGGACGTTGAGCTGTACTTCGTCGACGGTGAGACGAAGGAACAATTGCGGATTGCCCATCTGCATGCGGAAGGGGACTGGAAAGTCGGTCCGTACGCGTGCAGCCCGAACCTTGATGGGCAAGGGTGTGACGTCGAAGTGTTGGCGTTTGATTTCCAGACAAAATAAAAGGAATCGATTTTTTGGAGCACTCATGCAGTTTGATGAGTGCTTTACTTTTTATGGAGGAGGAAAACATGAAATGGGAATCATTTTTGGTATTTTGTTATCGCTTTTCGTATCTCTCAAGGGGATTAAAGGATTAATGTCTTTCATCCATCGATTAGAGCGTCCGGTAGACTCCTTCATTGGTAGGTATGAAATGACAATCCGGCGACTGGTTCGTGGATGAATCGTCTTTGAGCGTAAAGGACGGAGCAACTACCTTCTGTTTGCGGGTTATCTTCTGTTTATTTTCTATGCGACTGCTCTTTTGATAGAGAATCTACACAGAGGTGATACCGTTTCGCTGAAAGAAATTGCCTTAATCGTTCTGGCACTTATTTTTCTTCTTACAATCAGTCCTTTGATTGTAGAAGGTGAATTTTCAAGAAAGAAAAATCAGATTGATCCGAATCGAGACAAAAAAACGTTTTGGATTTTTTTGAAAAATCGTTACTCTGCCTTCGTTGATCAAGTCTTATTTTTCGTTCTCATGCCGTTCATAGTAAGTACCAGTATACTGACCATTTTGATGCCTTTCCTCCAATGGAATGAATTGTGGTTGACCGGTAGTTTGATCGGGTGGGTGTGGTTCTTGGCACTGTCTTTTAATACGATACTTCCAGAACGGTTTTATTATCAAAAATTACTGGATAATCAGCCTCTAGATAAAGCAATAAGCAAGCAGCTTAGTCAAAAAAGGGAATGTGCTCAAATCATTCTTCTAGTCATTAGTGTGTTGAACTATTCACTGTTGATGGAGAGTTTAGTCAACGTGAGTGGTGTGAATATCCGTTTTACATTAATCGGCGTTCTCGTTGTTCTTTACACTCTTGCCGGAAATATCATCAAAACGCTTGAGGCAGATTACACTGAATATAAAAATGATTCGACTTCACCATAAAACACAGCAAATTCAACGCTCTCACCGATTATCCATTGACAATTCTTAGTACGGACTCTTACAATTGAAAATGATTATCAATAAGAATGGGAGTCCTGTCCACTATGAACGTTTCACGTCGTAAGAAATCCATCATTCAAGCTGTTTCCATCCTCTCGATCACGACACTGCTGTTCGGCTGTTCCAATCCGAATGAAGGTGCTGACAATACAAAAGACAAAGATACCTTGACCCTCGCCTGGCCGCGCGACATCGGCGAGATGAATCCGCATGTCTACAATCCGTCGCAACTGTTCGCTCAGTCGATGGTCTATGAGCCGCTCGTCCATTACGCTGAAGGCGGAAAACTCGAGCCGTTCCTCGCGAAATCATGGGATATCTCAAAAGACGGCAAAACATATACCTTCAAACTGCGTGACGATGTCAAGTTCTCGGACGGTTCGACGTTTGATGCGACGATCGTCAAAAAGAACTTTGACGCCGTCCTCAAAAACAAAGCCTTACATAGCTGGCTTGGCTTTATCTCAAAAATCGACAAAACGGAAGCCGTCGACAAGCAGACATTCCGGATGACGTTGTCGGAAGCGTACTATCCGACGATTCAGGAATTGGCGGTCGTCCGTCCGGTCCGTTTCCTCGGTGAAGCCGGTTTCCCGAAAAACGGCGATACGTCAAAAGGCGTCGAAGAAGAAGTCGGAACCGGTCCGTGGGTGCTCGATGAGTATAAAGCGGATCAATACGCGACGTTTAAGGTCAACAAAAACTACTGGGGACCAAAGCCGAAAGTGAAGAAAATCAAGATCGACATCATTCCCGATGCCGAAAGCCGCGTACTCGCTTTTGAAAAAGGCGACATCGATTTGATTTTCGGGGAAGGGGCAATCAGTGTCGACGCCTATAATCAACTGAAAGAAACGAAATCCTACAAGACGACGATGTCAGAGCCGGTTGCGACACGTCTGTTGATCATGAATACGAAGAAAAAACAGCTGGCAGACGAACGCGTCCGTCAAGCCTTGCAATACGGTTTTGATAAGAAGACACTCGTAGAAGGAATCACGTCCGGTCTCGAAGCACCGGCTGACTTCATCCTGCCGCCGAACCTGCCGTACACGTCGAACCTAAACGTTGAAAAACGGGATTTTGACGTCGACAAAGCCAAAGCATTGCTCGACGAAGCCGGCTGGAAACTGCCGAACGGCAAAAAGATCCGTGAAAAAGACGGACAACCGTTACAAATCGAGATGATGTATGATGCCGCGGAACTTGTCCAAAAAGCGATGGCCGAGACGTTACAGTCGGAGTGGGGCAACATCGGGGTCGACTTGAAAATCGTCGGTGTCGAGCTGCCGGATCAAGTCCAGCGCTTCAAGGACAACAAATTCGATATCAACATGTATAGTAACTTCGGTGCACCGTACGATCCACACACATTCGTCAACATCATCGGTACGGACGGATTCGGGTTTAAAGAAGCGATTTCCGCTTATCCGAACAAGGATCAACTGTTACAGGAAATGAAAGATGTCCTCAAAACGACGGATGAAACGAAACGTCAGAAGATGTATGCTGAAATTCTGCCGTCGCTCCAGGATCAAGGCGCGCTCGTGCCGATTTCGTATTTGAAGAAGATGGCGATTTATCAAAACGGGGTCACGAACTTTAAATTTGCCGCGAACCGGGATGAAAGTCCGTTCGCCCAAATCGGCATCAAGTAAAAGGAGGTGAACGGAATGAGCGTCTATATTCTGAAACGGGTCGGGTCGGTCATTCCGATCCTGCTCCTCGCTATTTTACTGCTGACGGCGATGATTCATTTGTCACCGGTCGATCCGGCGGAAGCCTATCTCGCTGCCGCCCACATCCAACCGACGGAAGAGGTGCTGACGCAAAAGCGGGCCGAGTTTGGTCTCGATCAATCGTTCATGACACAATACGCGACGACCGTCGTCCGGCTGGCCCAGTTTGATTTCGGGACATCGTACGTTTCCGGGAAACCTGTCCTCGACGAAGTACTGCTTCGTCTGCCGGCGACCGTCCAGCTGGCGCTGTCGAGTCTGTTGTTAGCGATTTTCGTCAGCATTCCGCTCGGCTTTCTCGCCGGAATTCGGAAGAACGGTTTGTTTGACCATTTGAGTCGGGTGATTGCCTTCATCGGCGCATCGATTCCGTCGTTTTGGCTCGGCTATCTGCTGATTTTCTTTTTTGCCGTCCAGCTTGATTTGTTACCGGTCGGCGGGATCGGCAGTCCGAGTCACGTCATTTTGCCGGCAATTACGCTGGCGTTGCCGCTGATTGCCCTTTATACCCGGCTGCTGCGGACGAGTGTCATCGAAACGATGCGGGAACCGTACGTCCTGTTTGCCCGGACACGCGGCATCCGCGAAACCATCATTTTAGGAAAACATGTCTTGCGGGTCGCGATTCCGCCGATGCTGACCGGACTCGGGATGAACCTCGGGAAACTGTTGACGGGCACGATCATCGTCGAGACCGTGTTCTCGTGGCCGGGATTCGGCCGTTATTTTATTGAAGCGATCTTTGACCGCGACATGCCGATCATTCAAGGGTATGTCTTCCTCGCCGCCTTGCTGTTCATTGGCAGCAGTCTGCTCGTTGACTTGTTGCAACTGGCAATCGATCCACGGATTGCCCGGAAAGGAGGGAACAGACGATGAATGTTCCGCTTGAACGACCGCGTCTGCTTGACCGCTTGTCGAATCAACGGCTGATTTTGATCGGCTGTTCCGCTTTTTTAGGGCTGTTATTTCTCACAGCACTTGCCGCACCGTGGCTTGCGCCGCATGATCCGTTTCTCGTCAATTTGGCGGTGAAACTGCAGGAACCGTCCTGGACATATCCGCTCGGGACCGATCCTCTTGGCCGCTGTACGTTATCGCGTCTGTTATACGGCGCCCGGGTGTCACTCGGATTTGCCGTCCTGATTTTTGCGTCATCGTTGCTGATCGGCTTATTGATCGGAACACTGGCCGGCTACATCGGCGGCTGGGTCGACCAACTGTTGATGCGGTTTTGTGACGGGGTAATGGCATTTCCGAGTTTGATTCTTGTCCTCGGTCTCGTCGGAATTTTTGGACCGGGACTCAAACAGGTCATCATCGCCTTGATGCTTGTCCAGTGGGTCTACTATGCCCGGATGTTCCGCGGCCTTGTCATGACGCTCAAAGAAAAGAATTTTATTGCAGCGGCGCGAGTCAACGGCTCGTCACACTGGAAAATCTTTCGGACGCACTTATTGCCGAACATCCTGCCACCGTTGCTTGTCATCGGGACACTCGAGATGGGCTGGGCGATCATGGATATTTCCGCGATGTCGTTCCTTGGTCTTGGCGTGCAGTCTCCGGCAGCGGAATGGGGTGCGATGATTCATGAAGGAAAGTCCTATATCCGGACGAATCCGGAACTGATGATTTATCCCGGCGTGATGATCATGCTCGTCATCGCAAGCTTTAATTTACTCGGTGAATCGTTATCGGAACGATTCGGCGTGACGAAACCACCTAAATGAAAGGAGGCGCCACGATGAAACCTGTGTTATCCGTCGAACGATTGACCGTCGAAACCATCATTGACGATAACCCGCTCGTCCGGGATGTCTCGTTTACGCTTCTTGCCGGTCAGATTGTCGGTCTCGTCGGCGAAAGTGGTTGCGGCAAGACAGTGACGAGCCTGGCCCTTTTGCGTCTGCTGGACGAAAAAGTGATCCGTCAGTCGGGTCAGATTCACCTTGACGAGACGAATCTGATGACATTGTCCGACCGAACGCTTCGGCGTGTCCGCGGCGGACAAATTGCCTTCATCATGCAAAATCCGATGAGCGCTTTCACACCGGTCTACACGATTGGCCATCAATTGATCGAGACGATCCGGACCCATGACCGGTGCAGCAAACGTGAAGCGAAGGACCGGGCGCTCGAAGCGTTACGGGAAGTGAATCTCGAGGAGCCGGACCGGATTTTGAAAGCCTATCCGTTTGAACTGAGCGGCGGAATGCTGCAACGGGTCATGATTGCCCTTGCCGTCTGCCTGCGCCCGCATGTCCTGATTGCCGATGAACCGACGACGGCGCTTGACGTCTACAATCAAAAGCTCGTGTTGTATTATCTCGAGAAGGTCCGGGCGACCTATGGTACGGCAATCCTATTGATTTCCCACGACTTAAGTGTCATCGCCGAGATGGCGGATCAGGTTCTCGTCATGCGGCACGGGGAAATCGTCGAACGGGCGGACGTCTTTGATCTGTTTGACCGCCCGCAACATCCGTACACACAACGATTGCTGGCCCAACACGGGATTCAGGCAGGAGGGATGAACGCATGAGCCTTCTGCAAATGGAACACGTGTCACACCGGTACGGCAGCCAACGGTTCCTGTCGCGGCAGACGGAACGGACCGTCTTACAGGACGTTTCGTTGACGCTTGAAGCCGGGACGTGTCTTGGACTGCTCGGCCAAAGTGGTGCCGGAAAAAGTACGCTTGGACGGATTCTGCTTGGTCTCGAACGACCAACAGCAGGGCGTGTCTTGTTCGAAGGACAGGACATTTACCGGACGACAGCAAACGATTACCGGCAAGACATCCAAGTCGTCTTTCAGGATTCGTTTGCTGCGGTCAATCCGAAGATGACGGCGGGGCAAATCATTGCCGAGCCGTTGACGAATTTCACGCGTCTCGCGCCGGATGCCCTGCAGCACCGGTTGGTCACCTTGATCGAACAGGTCGGATTGACCCGCGCGGATTTGGCGAAATATCCGAATCAGTTCAGCGGCGGGCAGTTGCAACGGATCTGTATCGCCCGGGCGATTGCGACAAACCCGAAACTGATCATCCTCGATGAGGCCGTCAGCAGTCTCGATATGGTCAACAAGGCACTGATCCTCGCGCTGTTAGGGGAATTAAAGGACAAATATGACCTATCCTATCTGTTCATTACCCATGATCTCCAAGCGGCTCAGGCACTCAGCGACCGATTCGTGATTTTAGATCAAGGTCAAATCGTCGGAGAGTACCCGACCCGCAAGGCTTTTGCAGACGCGACGGATCCGCATGTCCTGGCGATTAAAAATGCCATGCTTGCGACCCATCCAAGGTACCGGACGATTCGAAGTTGATACTTCTTATGTTTTATCTTTCACCATTCAATCGAAATCGATTGAATGGTTTTTCTTTAGCTGTATATGTAAAGGAACCTTGACACACGGAAAGTGTTTTCCTATTATTGGGAGTGAGAGGTGATAGGGATGAAGAACAGGGTGAAGGCTTTACGTGAAGCGCGTAAGTGGTCGCAAGGGGACTTGGCGAAGACGTTAGGCGTCTCGAGGCAGACCGTCATTTCGATTGAAAAGGAGCGGTATAATCCGTCACTCGAACTCGCGTTTTCGATCGCAGCTTTATTTGATTGTCCGATTGAAGCGATTTTTATTCCCGAATCGACGAAAAAAGGAGACGATGTATGATAAAACATATGCCGATAATCAATCGTTTACTCGCCGCAGTTCTAATACTATACGGCAACTATTTGGCAATATTTGATGGACCGAGTCCACTCAGTATAATACTGATATTAGCGGGTTTGAGTCAATTGGCGACCGATCTGATTTTCCCAGCTGCTGAAACCTATGACGAACGCCAAGAAGAGATCAAGAGAAAAAGTGGTCACATGGCATATCTCTTGAGCATCGTCTATATTTTTGTCATGCTGCTGCTCGTCCAGTGGAACGTCATCGATAATATCATGACAGCTTTGTTGTCTGTCCTCTTCATTCAGGTCATGACTTTCCCAGTCATGATGTTTATCTACAACCGACGCAGCTGACGACAAAAAAAGAACAGGCACGATTGGCCCGTTCTTGACGTGTGATCAGTAGTATTCAGACAGCTGTTCCCGCGACTCTTCCGTTAGATAGCCAAGCGACAAAAAGTTTTTGACGAAGCGGACTGGACCATTGGCAGACACAGACGCAATTTTTCCCTGGAACGGTTCAACCTGTTCCAGGACGTCAATGTCAGCGGCCTGCATCTTGACGAAATCAAAGTCAAGGGTGATCGTATCCGTCTCGTCCCACGGAATGTCAGCAACGTGCTGAAGCCTGTGAAACGTCTCTTTTAAGTGGTCGCTAGATGGATTAAATTCGAACTGTAAGTATGGTTCAGCTGTATCCTTTACGGATAGTCCGCCGCGGGTGACGATGGCTTTTAGATGCCGGCGGTGGGTGAAGTGACGCAAAATCATCGGCAGCGCTCCTTTATAAAAAAGTAGAGTATGAGAAAGGTGAGATCTTAGCATGAAAAAACTGATGTGGATCGTCTGTCTTGTCCTGGTGGCAGCTGCGTCGTATGTGTACATAACGCGATACGACCGTGCGTACGAACAGGAAGTCATGCGCCAGGTCGTGGAGCATGTCGAACGGACCTATGGAACAAGTGAACCAATCGTCGTCAAATCCTATTATAACGACAAGCATCGGGCCAAAGACAAACGTTATGCTGTGGCGGTCCGTGCGGATGTGTTACCGCTGAAACAGAATCAATACATGACGTATCGTTTACGAGACGGTCAAGTCATCGAACTTTATGTGATCGACGAAGACGGTCTGCCGAATGCGGAACGGTAAAAACAATCGCATCCAGTCATTAAAAATGATTGCTCTGCATCTTATGGAGCAGGCGGTCGAATGATTCGTGATCGTCCATCGAGAATTGTTTAAAGTATTGTTCATGAATGACCTCGACGAGCGGTGTTGACTCTTCGACGATGGTTTCGCCGGACGGTGTCAGGACAAGGCGTTTTTCCCGGTCGATTCGTTTGCGGGTGATGAGGTGAAGTTCGAATAGTTTTTTTAAGGTTTGCGAGATGGCACCACTCGACAGTTCGAGTGTCGTTTCCAGTGATTTTTGGGTCGCACTCTGTTCTCGGTAGAGGGTATCAAGCATGTCGAACTGCGATTTTGATAAGCCCCAGTCCTTTAAGACGGCGTTGACTTCCTTCATGTAGCGGTGATGCAGCTTTTGGATGGCCAGCCAATGACGGTAGGATGGAGTGGATAGGTGTGATGTCATCAGATCCCTCTTTTCTGTCACCGTATAAACGGTTAAATAATAGTACCCGCCGACTAAAAGCAAGCGGTTTCTTATACTCAAATTAACATAAAATCGGTGGATCTCCTACCACTTGAGTTCAACACAAAAGTGTCATCCCTTTTTCCTGAATCGTCAGGCAAACGGATGACACTTTTTTAGTCGGAAGTTGACGGGTCTGTCGACGGATGACGTCCCCAAATTAGATAAATGATGGGCCCTAAGTAGTTGATGACAAAAATCAGGATGCCCCACACCCATTTTGGACCGCGTGTCCGTGGGCGGTTCCATAAATCGACATACGATGCGATTAGTAAAATGAATTCCAGTGTGTAGACGATAGCTTTGACATATGGACTATCTTTTAGACGCAATGCGCTGACCTCCTGGCGAATAATTAACTGACGAACAAACGATCCTGATAGTTTTTCAAAATCAAACGATCCTGATCAATCGTAAATCCATACCGGGTGAAACATTCTGCTGCGACACGTCCGCCATAGGAAATGTCAGTAAAATCTCCGCTGACCCGGTAATGGGTATATTTGTTTTGGATGTCATGAATCAAGGCTTCTAACAACAGCCCTCGTTCACCGAGTCCTTCTTCGCGGACATGGATGTCGAGCAATGAAAACTCAGCCAGTTCGACGGAACCGAACAGACGTGTCGACAGGTGCTGGATCGTCATATGTGAGCGTTTGGATAAGATGGTTTTATTCGTCTGACGGTTTTCAAGCAACGTGACGTAATAACCAGACAATGCTGCCTGGATATTGCGTGTCACTTGGACGACTTGCTGTTGATTATTATAAGCGAGCCCGACGAGCTGTTCGTTTGGATGATGGGGTATGTCGATCATGCGCTGCGTACAAACCTTTTGCCATTCCTGTTCCGGAATCCATTCAAGTTCCAGTGTTTGCGGTGTTTTAAAAAGTTTCACGGGGCAGGGAGAGCCTCCTTTGTTAAATTAGTTGGTTTAAATATACACTTTTTGTCAATTTGATGAAAGGTCAAGAACGTTACTGTTTTGTGACAAACATGGAAAAGAGATACATCATGAGGAAGAAATCAATCGTCATCGGAACAATCCTGACACTCGGTCTTACCGTCGCATGGTGGGCGAGTGGTGGAACGGAACCTGTTTTTAAACAATCGTCTCCCGTCAAAGCAACAAGCGAACGATATTCTGGAAAAGTCCTGTGGCAAAAATCAGAAAACGACATACAAGATGCAGGTGAAGCGAGTAGGGTAGCAGTCGGCCCGAACGGCGACATCTATTATCTGCACCGGGCGACCGTTAATTATGGCAGTGAAACGATGATTAAAGCTGCAACGATTATTGTCTTTGATGGAACAACACATGCGGTCAAACGGGCATTAGGACGCAACATGTTTCAATCTCCGCACGGTCTGGAAGTCGATGCGAAAAACAATATCTGGGTGATCGACATCAGTTTGAACCAAGTGGTTAAGCTGAATTCAGAAGGTAGTATTCAAGCGGTTTATGGTCAAAAGTATTTATTCGGAACGGAAATGGGGAGTGTTTAGGTCGTTCTGAAAAGGGAACATTTTCTTAAAGTGTTCTGATCATGTGTTGGTGAAAAAATGAAGAAGGGGTGGGGTGTTCATGACACGTACATATGCAAGACGAAATCTCGGATCAGGCTTTTTGTTTGGATTGGGTTTAATCGCCTTTTTAGACGAAGTGATGTTTCATCAGTTACTAGGTTGGCACCATTTTTATGACAAGTCGACGACGTCCGTCGGATTGTTTTCAGACGGATTGTTTCATGCCTTTAGTTGGTTCGCGACCGTTGCCGCCTTATTCCTTGTAGCAGATTTACGGCGGCGTCAAACATTTTGGTTAATGCGATGGATCAGCGGGGTGTTGATCGGTGTCGGTGTTTTCCAACTGTACGACGGTTTGGTCCAACATAAAGTGTTTCGATTGCACCAAATCCGCTATGAGGTCGACATCTTACCGTATGACATCATCTGGAATACGAGTGCGACCCTGATTTTATGTCTCGGGTTGGTGCTGTTCATGAAAACGAATCGTCGTATGGAGGAGGAGTGACGGTGAACCATTCGCATACGCAGATGAGTGGGAATAGCATGGAGGGGATCATGATGCTATTCGTGCTATTCCTTTTCGTTCTCTATCCGCTTGCAGCTCACTGGACGAGCCGGCGTTATCAAAAGTGGCCGATGTATCGAGCTGTTTTTTGGATCAGTGGCATATTTGTTGGAGCCGTTGCTGTCGTCGGTCCATTGGCGGAGTTTGCCCATCACAGTTTTCCGGGGCATATGCTCGGTCACTTGTTGCTAGGCATGTTGGCACCGCTTTTGCTGGTCTGTGCAAAACCGATGACGTTACTCTTACGGACTCTGTCTGTACCGGTTGCGAGACGCGTGACCCGTTTCTTAAACAGTCGTCCGCTTCGATTACTGACGAATCCTGCGACAGCTGCGCTGCTGAATATCGGCGGGCTGTACCTGCTCTACATGACCCCGCTCTATCCGATGATGCATGAGTCGCTGGCGCTTTACGTGTTGATTCATCTTCATGTATTTGGAGCAGGATACTTATTTACGATCTCGATGATTTATATGGATGTGACGCCGCATCGATTCAGCTATTGGTACCGGGCCATCGTTCTTGTTTTGGCATTAGCCGGACACAAAGTCTTGTCGAAATACATCTATGCGTATCCACCGGGTGGCGTCATCCGGTCGGAAGCAGAAGCCGGAGCACGGTTGATGTATTATGGCGGCGACTTGGTGGACCTTGTCTTGATTATCATCCTTTGTTATCACTGGTACCGAGCGACGGCACCACGTTCGCACTTGAAAAAAAGCCAACCTATTTAAAGAAGCCAAGTCACGGAAGGTGATTTTCGAGCTCTTGTTTCTGACGTAAATGATGCCGGGTATGCATGCCGATCAACTGATACCACTCACGGGCATTCAACCAGCCGAAGCCACCATGTTTCGTTTTAAGCGACGGATCCACCTGATCGAGCCGTGACGACCAGTCCTCCATCCGTTCGATCAGTGCGAAAAGCCGTCGTTTTAACTGATCCCCGCTGTCGGTATTGTTGGGTGGTGCGTTCATCGCGTCCGGCAGTCTGATTTTGATCGGCGGAAAGGCATCCTGGCGAAACAGATCTTCGCCAAATGGTGTTTTCCCGGTTGCTGAACCAGTGTTAAGGGAAGCACATGTCTCGACTTCGTCCAGATATTCATGGGCGACGAGCAACACGTGATCATACATTTGACCGAGCGACCAGACACCCGGTCGTGAGATGTAGTGCAGTTCGTCTTGCGAATAGCGATCGAGTTCTTGATGCAGATGGAAGAGACATTCGATTCCTGTCATCTGAAGCCCTCCTTTGGATGGATGATTATCGGTTTTCCTGACTATATCCTGTCCGGCAACGGCTTAAACGAAGAAAACGACAGGGGCAACAAGGAGAAAATCCTCGTTGCCCCTGTTGTTGTAGAGTTAAGAGACTTTTGGTTCTTCTTCGACCGTCAGCGTATACAACGTCCGTTTCGTACGCTTCAGCACGATCGGTAACGTGATCAGCCCGATCAACAGGAAGCCAAGCGAGAAGACGATGTAGGTCGAACGGATCGAGAAGACTTCGGCGAGCAGACCGATCGATACGATGACAAACACCGACTCGGCGACATTGAGGACGCCGGAGAAGCGCCCCATGATCGAAACCGGGACATTGTTTTGATAAAACGACAAGAAGCCGGTGTTCGCAAACGATAACGCAAACGTCAACAGGAAAAAGCCGACCGCTGCCAGGGAGAAACTGTTCGCCGTCGCAAACAGCAGGTAACCGACCGGTGTCGTAATAGCACCGAAGCCAATCAAGAAACGCAGGCTGAGCCACTTCGTGCACGTCGCATTGATGATAGAGCCGGCGATGATCCCGACGCCGGCGATACTGACGAGGAAGCCGTATGTACTTTCAGAAAACGCAAGCACTCGTGTCGCGAATGATGCTTCGAGGGAATCGAGACCGGACATGAAAATCGTCATCACACAAAATAGACCATAGACGAGTGTGATGTACCGGTGCTTGTGCGTAAACCGCAACGTCTCTTTCCAGTCGTCGGCAATCATCCGCAAGCTGAGGCGTTCCGCCTCGGCAAACGTCGTTCGTTTCTCCAAATCCGGCAGGAAAAACAGGATCAGGGCGGACAAGGCCAGCGCACCGGCATTCATATAGATGGCAAATGCCGGTGAGCCGACAAGAAACAGGAGACCGGCAATCGTCGGTCCGAGAATGAAGCCACAGGATTGGATAAAGTTTTTTAAGGCATTAAACCGTTGCCGGTTGTTGTTCGAGACGAGTTTCGTCATGTAGATCAAGGAAGCGGATTCGAATAAGGAACTGCCCATATTGATCAAAAAGACGAGGGCATACAACACGAACAACGAGTCGAGGAACGGCAGAACGGCGATCAGGACGGCCCGAGCCACGTCAAGGATCACCATGATATTCCGTTTGTCGACGCGGTCAATCAGGCTGCCCGATCAAAAACTCGTCAACAGGGCAGCAATCGGGACGAGCATGTAGAGGACGGAGACGGCAAAAGCCGAATTCGTCCGGTCGAGCACGATCAAGTTCAGGGCGATGAAGTAAACCCAGGCGCCGAGATTTGAAATCCCGACACTTGTTAATAATAAAGCAGGATGTTTCCACGTTTCGCGCATACATCATCGCTCCCCTTAAATACTTTTTGAATATATAGAAATTTATTACAATTGATATTAAGGGACAGCAAGGAAGAAAGCAAGCAGAAAATGGAAAAAGCCATCCGGAAGATGGCTGGAGATCAATCCATTAAGCGAGGAAGTAATCGAGCGTCGCAAATAGACTCGTTAACAGAAAACAAATCAGCAACAGCGCTGACAAGACAACTAAGTCAAGGTGCCGGCGGAGTCCGTTCACCAAAATAAAGAACAGTGTCCAGTAGGCAACGAATAAAGTGAGAATGACAGCGAGGACAGGCGCGGCAATCGGAAACGAATCAGCAATGGCAGCCCGAAATGGAGGATTCGTTATGGCGTAAAAGGCGAAAACGAATGTCGGGAGTGCACCGAGGTAAAGGAGCCATTTGGGGAATTTCATAGTCAGCATTACTCCTTCGTATAAGTATTTAGAATACATTAAGTATAGAAGAGTGGAATTGTAAATAAAACGTACAAAATTGTAAGGAAGTGTCACTTTAAGTTCGGAAGGTTTGTATATTAGATAGGGGATCGTAATCTTTTATCTTCATTTTAATAAAGGAATAGTTCAAAATTTAGTTTGGAAAATGAAACAAACAGCGCAGGTTTCCTCAGGACATGGAGGAAACCTGCGCTGTTAATCGTTCAGCCTTTTTTTTGATCGGATTTTCTTGCTTCTTCTTCCTCAGCCCAGTTAAAACTCAAATCGACCCGTCTGCCTATGAAAGAACGCAAGAAGAGAAGGAAGGTCATAAGCGGTAATATCCACCATGCGGAGTCAACCGTTTCGAAATACTGGACGGTATACAACCACATGAATAGACTGCTGACAAATAGAATCGTTTCCGAGGTTGTAATGAATTCCCGTTTTGGTTCATACATAGGTAAAATCTCCAATCATATTTGGTTAAGTGATTGTTTCAGTCGAGGACTGCGTCGCAGCAATATCCTGCTGATCGGCTTGATCAAACAGAACCGTCCGGTTCCGCCCTTGTTGTTTCGCGGCGTATAAAGCTTCGTCAGCAAGCACGTTCATTTGCTGTATGTGCACATGTTTCCCGTGGGCGATCCCGATCGAGGTCGTGACTTCAATCGCCGGGAAACCGTCGAGTTGAAACCGTTCCGTCGCAATCCGTTCCCGAATCCGATTGGCGACCTTGACGACTTTTTGCGGTGACAGGTCATAGACGAGAATCATGAACTCCTCACCACCAATCCGGGCCGTGATATCGTGCGGACGCGTCTCTTGTTTCAAGATGTTGGCGAACTGTTGTAAGACAAGATCCCCGTTACCGTGGCCGTACGTATCGTTGACATGCTTAAAGTGATCGATGTCGAGCGCGAGGACGTTGTAGATCCGCCCTTCCTGTTCGAGTCCCGCTGTCCGGTCATCCCAGACCCGTCGGTTATACAGACCTGTCAGATGATCAAGTTCAGCTGACTTCTTGTACAGTTGGACCTGCTGATTCAAGATCTGAAAATCAAGCGTCAGCATACTCGAGAGGACACCGACGGCAAGACCAATCGTCCAGGTCGATAGCAGAAGTAAAATTGCGGTTTCATTGAATCCTAAGTTGATCAAGACAGCAATTGTGATCATTAACAGGGCCCAGACGTTTAAGGCAATGTTTTGCAGGAACGGTCGGTTGAGCAATTTGCGGTGGATGTAAATCATGCCGCTGCTGATGGCGAGAATCGCGATGAACGCGACGAAGGCTTGTGGTGTGACACCAAACAAAAAACGGGAACTGCCGATGACTCCTGTCGCAATGACGAGCGGAAAACGAATGCCGTAAAATGCCAGTAAGACGAGTGGTAAATGTCGTAAATCCATCCGGAGTGACTCGTTGACTTGAATGCCCTTGAACATCAACAGGACACCGAGTAATCCGGTCGCCAGTCCGATAATGATCGACTTCATCGTAGAGGATGAAAATTGGGTGGAATGGATGATTTTCGAGATGATATAAAATCCGGTAAAGGCGATACAGGCGTTGATCAATAACTCGACGATGAACATGATTTTCCACATCCTTGACCTTGATACTTTTACGATACCATGCTGACAAAAGTTGTCAAACAAGAAGGGCGAATAGGGGGAATTTTGGGACAGGAAATGCGGATCAATTGCAGTAGCCGATTTAATCGTGCTGCGAAATAAAATGCATGAAAAGTACCCGATTGACTAAAGCACTCCTCATGGAACGTTCGTCTGCCGGGTAACGTGTAATGTATTCCTCTACTAGAAGTATACCGCGATTGCCCTAAAGGAAACAGACTACTTTTCTGTCAAATCACCCCTTATACTACTAGCAAGAACACTGAAGAGAGGAAGTGGATTTTGATGACGGATCAAACTGAAGTACTGGACCGGGGACCGTTCTTCCATGGGACAAAAGTAGCGTTGAACGTCGGTGATCAGCTGGAGGCGAAGTTTCCATCCAATTATCAGGACAAACGAGCCAACTACATCTATTTCACGGCAACGCTTGAGGCCGCCAAGTGGGGTGCAGAACTCGCAAAAGGAGACGAGACTGAACGCATCTATCTTGTCGAGCCGCTCGGGACGTTCGAAGATGATCCGAATTTGACCGACAAACGATTTCCCGGAAATCCGACGCGGTCGTATCGGTCGCAGCAACCGCTTGTGATCGTCGCGGAGCTTGCGACATGGGAACGGCATACGGAAGAAGTGATTCACCAGATGAAAACGTCCCTCGCCAAGTTACGTGCGGAAGAGAAAAATGTGATTTTAGACTAACCAAACAGAAGTCGGATAACGTTTGGAAACGATTGTAAAAAAACGTGCGGAATCTGTTTTGAAAAAAGGGGAATGAAGGATTCGTTATGCCATCATATAAGCTGTTCAGACGTAGAAAAGGAGCCAGCTTATGCAGACACGAACGATTCTCATCATCGAAGACGAAGTCGAAATCGCCGAGCTCGTCTCGATTCATTTACGCAACGAAGGATTCGCTACGATACTTGCGTATGACGGAAAATCGGGTCTGTCATTGTTTCAACAGCGGTCGATCGATCTTGTGATCCTAGACATCATGATGCCGGAAATGAACGGTCATGAAGTGTTGACGCAAATCCGGCAGATCAATCAGACACCGGTCATCTTCTTGAGTGCCAAACAGTCCGATTTTGATAAAATCAGCGGGCTCGTGATCGGGGCGGATGACTATATGACGAAACCGTTTAATCCGTTGGAGTTGGTCGCCCGGGTCAATGCCCAGTTACGGCGCGCCTTTCAATGGACAGGACAGATGGCTTCATCCAAGACAGACACCATTAGTATTCAAAACGTGAGTCTGGATGCGGATCAACGGACGGTGCTGGTCAATGAACAAAAGGTTAATCTGACACCAAAAGAGTTTGATATCTTCTGGTTACTCGCGAGCTCACCCAATCAAGTGTTCAGTTCAGAAAAAATCTTCCAGCGTGTGTGGAAGGAGGATTATTTTGAAGGGGCCAACACTGTCATGGTTCACATCCGGACTTTACGGAAAAAAATTTGTGATACGAACAAAGCGAACATGTTGATCGAAACGGTCTGGGGAGTCGGGTACAAGGTTAATGCGTAAATTCATCAACAGTTTCCGGACGCGGATCATCTATCTGTTCATCCAAAGTCTGCTGATCGCAGCAGTCGTCACGTTCGCGATCTACAAATCCCTGCAATACTATTACCATCACCACGTCTTTTACGGCGATACCTACATGAAGTACCGATTTTGGATGCGCGAAGTCGGTGATATTTATGTGTTTTTAGCGCTGTATATTCCCTTCTCCATCCTCATTTTCTACTTATTGACGCGGACTTATACCAAATACTTCAATGAAATCTCGACCGGGATCCGCCAATTGGCAGCCGGTGATTTTTCGCATCAGATCGAGATTTCCTCAAAAGATGAATTCCGTCAAATCGCAAACGATCTCAACGAGGCGAGCAGTGGATTGCGGACCGCGATTCAAGCCGAGACATTAGCCCAGCGCAGTAAAGAAACATTGATTGCCAATTTAGCCCACGATTTACGGACACCTCTGACATCGGTGACGGGATACTTGGACTTATTGAACCAACCGTCAACCACTGCCGAGCAACGCGTCGCCTATACGAAGATCGCCTATAAAAAATCCCGTGATCTCGAGGAGTTGATAGAAACCCTGTTCGATATCTCCAAATTGGACCTGTCACTCAAGGCGACTGAACAGTCAATGGTTGACCTGCACGAGTTGCTACTTCAACTCCTGGACGAGATGTATCCTTTGATCAGCCGAGTCGATGGTCGGATTGACCAACAAATCGCTCCGAATCTCACCGTCTACGGAAACGGGAAAGAACTGGCGCGGGTCTTCGAGAATCTACTCAGTAATGCGCTGCGTTACGGCGATGTGAGTCGGCCGATCGAAGTTCAAGCAACCCGACAAGGTGAGGTCATCACGATTCACATTACGAACTACGGTCCGCCGATTCGAAAAGAAGACGTCCCGCATCTGTTTGATATGTTTTATACGGTGGATCAAGTCCGGAACATGCCGACGAAACAGACGGGTCTCGGCTTGTTCATTGCGAAGACAATCGTCGAGAAACACGCAGGGACGATTGAAATCAAACAACCGGATGGACAAATTCGGTTTGAAGTCACGTTGCCGTCCGATTTAAGAAATCTTTAAGGTTTTTCCCGACTTTCCTTTAAACCCTTTTCTTTACGCTGAGTGTAAGGAAGTAAAGGAGAGGGTGTAACATGAAGACGGTTTGTCAAATTAAGTGCAACACTTCTTCCGAGAAGACCTCGTATGCAGTTTTCCAGTTGAGACATTTCCGTGGTCTCCCATT
>NZ_JACSMT010000048.1:0-18746 GCF_018618815.1 Exiguobacterium sp. s128
CAATGGGAGACCACGGAAATGTCTCAACTGGAAAACTGCATACGAGGTCTTCTCGGAAGAAGTGTTGCACTTAATTTGACAAACCGTCTACAAAAAAAAACGCCTTTCGCATAAGACGAAAGACGTTTTTGATCATTCTGCTCGTTCGAGCGGATGTAACCACAATTTGATCTGATTGATTTGATAGTTTTCCATTTCCATTACTTCAACAGAAAAAGCTTCCGTATCAATGTGTTCGCCTGGTTGAAGATCGATATTATGCATTTGGATCCAACCACCGATCGTATCGACGTCTTCATCGTTCGTAAACGTCAAACCGAACCGGGCTTCAAGATCTTCGAGCAATACCGTTCCGGCAACCAAATATTCATTGTTCGGCAACTCTTGGATTTCTTCGACTTCATCCGTATCAAACTCGTCACGGATCTCACCGACGATTTCTTCAAGTAAATCTTCCATTGCGACGATTCCGGCTGTTCCACCATATTCGTCAACGACAAGTACGATATGTGACCGTGTTTTTTTCATCTTCCGCAACGTATCTTGAAGTGATGTGACTTCCGAGACGACCGGCAAATCTTTCACGTAATACGTAACCGGACGATCGTTACCGTTGGCGAAATCTGTCAACATCTCTTTGACGTTGATGTAACCAAGAATCCGGTCTTTATCATTTTCTTCCGTGACCGGGTATCGCGTAAACGGATTGTCCATGAAAATCTCCATCAATTCATCTTTCGACAAACGTTCGGAAATCGTTGCCATCCGCATCCGCGGGACCATCAAATCTTTGACGACATGTTCGTCAAACGCAAACACGTTTTGCATGAGCGCCAGTTCCGTTTGATTGATCTCACCACTTTGGAAACTTTGTGCCATGATGATTTTCAACTCATCTTCTGAGTGGGCTTGTTCGTGTCCAGCTGGTTTGACTCCAAATAATCCAAGGAATAATCGAGCGGAACCGTTGAGTAACCAAATGAACGGATACATGATTTTCCCGAAAATATACAAGGGACGGGCAAATAACAACGTCATTTTTTCCGCATACTGAATCGCAAGTGTCTTCGGTGCCAGTTCCCCGATGACGACGTGTAGGAACGTCACGGAAATAAAGGCGATCCCAAACGACAAGAGTGTCGAAACAGATGCTGAAATCCCGAACTCATCAAACACAGGGTGCAGGATTTTTTCGACGGTCGGTTCACCGAGTGCCCCGAGTCCAAGTGCCGTCACGGTAATTCCGAGCTGACAGGCTGACAAGTAGTAGTCCAAGTCTCCGGCAATCTTTTTTGCTAAGATGGCACTTTTATTTCCCTCTTGAATCATTTGATCGAGGCGCGACATCCGTACTTTGACGACGGCAAACTCCGATCCGACGAAAAACGCAGTCAACACAATCAGTAACACCACTAAAAATAAATTGATAAATAATATAGTATCCAAAATCCCCTAAACAGGGGTCACCTCCATTTTTTAGTTACAGCTGTGCAATCAAGGAAGCGATCAACGTCAGACGCCGAGACAATTCCAGGCGAATCTCTTGTTTTTCGTAATCTGTTGATTCCATCAAACGTTGTTCGAGTCCATTGACCGTTTCTTGAAGCTGCTGTACTTCCTGATAAATCGCGTCACCCGTTTTGACTTCACGCTCGGTGAAGAAAGTAAGAATCTCTTGCAGGGACAGCCGTTGTGTTTTTAAATACTCAATCTTTTGGATATGCTGAATGACATCTTCCGTATACAAACGATAGCCGGATGCTGTCCGCTCTGTTGTTAATAAACCGAGCGATGTATAGTAGTCGATCGTCCGTTTTGATAAGCCGGTGGCCTCCGCGACCTGACCGATTTTAAGCAACGCCTTCCCAAGGATCCTCACCTCCCACTCCATTAGATAATATTTTTATCATACCACGGTTAAACCGTACAGAACAACGTTATGCTTATTAGGTACCTTCAAAAAACGCCCCCTCTTTATCAGAGGAGACGTTCCGTTTTTTCCGACTGTTTTCTAAACTCAGTTTGTTACCGCTTCCTTCACGGGTGTTCCGACGATTGACCGTTCGAGCAGTTCGACGACATCATATGTCGCAACTTGCTCGTCGACCTCTTTCGCCTTCGTCCCGTCGCTGAGCATCGTCAGACAGTACGGACAAGCCGATCCGATGACGGATGGCTGGACCGTCAACAACTGCTCGGTCCGGGCGACATTGACGCGTGCCCCGACTTTTTCCTCCTGCCACATCATACCGCCACCCGCTCCACAACACATTCCTTTTTCGCGGTTGCGTTCCGTTTCGACAAGCGTGATGCCTGGAATCTTTTCTAAGATATAACGTGGTGCGTCATAGATGTCGTTGTAACGACCGAGGTAACACGAATCATGATAGACAACGCGTTCCTTGACTTCATGCGTCGGTTTGATCCGTTGGTCGTCAATCAACCGGGCAAGCAGTTCCGTATGGTGATAGACTTCGACATCCGGACTCAGCCCGAAGTCCGGGTATTCATTTTTGAACGTGTTATAGGCATGCGGATCAATCGTGACGATTTTCTTGACGTCATATTTCTCAAACGATTTGATGTTTGCTTCCGCGAGTTCTTGGAACAAGACTTCATTTCCGATCCGGCGTGGTGTATCGCCTGAGTTTTTCTCATCGTTTCCGAGAATCGCAAACGAGATATCGGCTTCATTTAGGATACGGGCAAATGCCATCGCGATTTTTTGACTGCGGCTGTCGTATGAGCCCATCGCTCCAACCCAGAACAGATACTCAAACGCTTCGCCGGCTTTTTTCTTTTCCTTCGCTGTCGGAACGACAAGTTCTTCCCGCGTCTTGCGCCAGTTCTCACGTTCTTTCCGGTTCATCCCCCATGGATTCCCTTGGCGTTCGATGTTTGCCATCGTCCGTTGCATCTCTGGGTCCATCTTCCCTTCCATCATCACGAGGTGACGACGAAGATCGATGATTTTATCGACGTGTTCGTTCATGACCGGACATTGATCTTCACAGTTCCGGCATGTCGTACAGGCCCAAATCTCTTCTTCCGTGATGACGTTCCCGATCAATGAATCCGGTACGACATCCATCTGTCCTGCTGCAGCAAGTGAAGCAATTTGATTCCCCTGCGACCCTTCAAAAGCAAACGCCGGTCCCCACGGTGATTTTTGTGTGATTGCCGCTGTCTTCATATTGAGGTGATCACGTAGCTTAACGATCAGGTCCATCGGTGATAACATCTTCCCTGTTCCACTCGCCGGACACATATTCGTACAACGCCCACATTCAACGCAGGCATACAGATCAACGAGTTGCTTTTGATTAAAGTCTTCAATCCGATTGACGCCAAAGCTGAATTCCGCTTCGTCATCCTCTGCTTCTTCCATGACGGACAGATCGATCGGTGTGATCCGTCCGACCTTTGATGTCCGTCCGAGCCAAACGTTGGCTGTTCCGGCAATCAAGTGGGCGTGTTTGCCTTGCGGAATGTAGACCATGAAGCTGAGTAAGAACAGTAAGTGTGCCCACCAGAAGAAAACGAATAATCCAAACGCCACTTGCTGTGGTACCCAGCTAAATAAAAAGGCAATGGCTGACGCAACCGGTTCACCAAACGTCGAATGATTTTCATAGACTAGGAAAAATCCGTTTCCGAACAGAACGGCGACCATCAGACCACCGATGAAAATCAAGGCGAGACCCGCCATGAAGTTTCGTTTTAATCGAACCAATTTTTCGACATAGCGGCGGTAGAATCCCCAAACGACCGCAACCAAAATGACAAGCATGACGATTTCCTGGAAAAATGTAAAGATCGGATAAAGTGGTCCGAGCGGAATATGCGGAAAACGTTGTCCGACTGCGAGCCCCTTCCAGATAAAATCAATCGCTCCGAATTGAACGAGTAAAAAGCCGTAAAACATCATGACATGAATCGTGCCACTCTTCTTGTCCTTGAGCAGTTTCTTTTGTCCAAAGACGTTTACTAAAACGGCGTTGAGCCGTTCTTTGTTCGTTAGCGACCATTCTGCCTTTTTCCCCCTGCGAATCGCGTCGTACCGACTTTTGACGAGTGTCACAAACAAATAACCTGCATAACCTGCGACGAGCAGGAAGGCAATCCAGTTAATCAGTAAAAATGTCCCCATGAAACAAACCCCTTTCCCCCTAAAGCCATTATTTGATATGAGTATAGCATATAATGAATGGCTATTCATTCATTATTTGAATGTTTTTTTCTGACACGCTGTTAGATTGGGGGCCATACAAAAAACGTGTTGTTCTCTCTCGCTTTCCTCAGGCGAGGCGCAAGCCGCGCCTCCTTTGTCCAAAGGACATGGAGTCGCGTCTTACCTGCCTCTGACAGCACGGGTAACCGTGCTTTTTCCTGTAGGAGTCGAGTGAGTACACACGTTTTTCGAATCAAGATTTTTCTAATTTTGATTCGGTATTAATACGATTTTCCCGAGCTTGCCTGTTTCTTTAAAGTAGGACTGGGCTGCCGCTGCTTCTTCAAGCGGGAACGTCCGATCAATGACCGGTTCCAGTTTGCCGGTCGCAATCGCGTCAAGCATCCGTGCGAATTCAGCACGCGTTCCAAGAACAGAACCGTAAAATGTCAAATGCTTTAAGTACAATGTCCGAAAATCAAGATTCGTCTGTTGTCCGCCGGCAGAACCAGAAATACAGAACTTCCCGCCATTTTTCAGGACCGTGAGTGCGGTTTTAAATAAGGGGTCCCCGACGACATCAAGAACGGCGTCAATCGGTCCGCCGTTAACGGCAACGATGTCGTCCGCCAATTGTGCCGAGCGGTACGACAAGACATGTGTCGCTCCAAGACGTTTGAGTGCCTCTTCCGTCTTCAAGTCTCTGACCAATGCAATGACCGTTGCTCCGAAGACACGGGACGCAATCTGGACGTTCAGTGACCCGACACCTCCACTAGCGCCTGTCACAAGAACCGTTTGGCCTGGTTGCAGCTGCACCTGTTCGTTCATATGCCACGCCGTTAATCCACTGACGGAAAAAACAGCACTTTTCGTATAATCCGCAAGCGGCATCGCATAACAAAGTTCTGCCGGCCAAACGACATACTCGGCATATCCCCCGTCATATTCTGATCCGATGAACGACATGTCCTCACTGATATGTTCCGTTCCCTCTTGTCCACTTGACGTGAACGGGAACAGGACGACGTCTTGACCGTTGCGTGCTTCATCGACCCCGCTGCCGATCTGTACGATCCGTCCACTGATGTCAGAACCCGGGACACGGGGAAACTGAACGCCTTCCGGTTTCCAGCCGGATTGGGCATCCGTTCCGTAGGCCCCTTCCCGCATCCAGATTTCCGTATTGTTGATGCCGCATGCTTTGACTTCGACCAGGACTTCCCCAGCGCGTGGTGTCGGTACTGGACGTTCGACGACTTCGAGTTGCTCGACACCGCCGTATCCGTTGACTTGAACGACTTTCATATGATTTCCTCCATCTCTAAAACAGTTTCTCTTTATCCTTTGCCCGCTTTTTAAAGGTCTTAGACCAGATTATGTTTGATCACCAAACCATATTTTCGTCAGATAATAGGATTTGGATGCCTCATTCAAATGATCCTGCAAAGGTTCTCATACGCCTGCCTCCTGGTGTAGAAAATCACAAAAAAAGCAGTCCCCTTCAAATATCCTTTGAATGGAACTGCTGCAGCAGATACTTATTCTAATCCAAGCGATTGCGGTAATTTAACGGCACGCGCATACGCTGTTTTATAGTCTTTTTTCGCGACAGCCTGTTCGACTTCACGTAAAGCCGGATGATTTTCTTCCGAAAACGCCCCTAAAATCGTCAAGTAACGTTCATAGACCGAATCATCTTCCTTGCGTGCATGAAGTAACGCTGTGTAGAGCATGACCGTATCTTCTCCGTACAAGACCGGTAAATCTTCGTTGATCAATAATAACGAATCAATCGCATCGGAATCGACCTTCGAATTGTATTCCGTCATGACCTGTTCTGCGAGCGCCTCAAGCTGATCGCGCCACTCATTGTATTTCGGCTCATCATTCTCGAGCCACTCGAACCAATCTTCTTCGAGCATCTGTTCCATCTCTTTTACTGTTTGTTCAAATGCCATCTGTTTCACTCCGTTCCCAAGTTAATTCAATCGTATACAGACCGACCGGCTGATGATTCATCATCAAACCGTACTGGAATTGCATACGTTGTTCTGTCATTTCAATCGTGGCTGTGTCCGTCTCCATCACCATCTGACCAAACTGGCTCTCATAACCACTTTTTGTCTTCTGACCTAAAATGAAGACATGGTGCATCGAGACCGGACCTTTCCGGTTCAAGGCGACCTGATCGTGTGACCATTTGATGGTTGTATCAATCGGTTGTTCATCTTCTTGGATGAACTTCAGAGCAAACCCGTCTTTTGTTTCAAACAAGGTCCCGTCTGCTTCTAATTCAACGGACTCCCGCATCGCGTCATCCTGAATCGATGTCACTTGTCGCAGGCGGACCGGATAACGTACTGGTTTCACTTCTATCACCTCATCGTCTAGCGTACACGATTTTCTTCT
Organism: Exiguobacterium sp. s128; assembly: GCF_018618815.1. Taxonomy (NCBI): domain Bacteria; kingdom Bacillati; phylum Bacillota; class Bacilli; order Caryophanales; genus Exiguobacterium; species Exiguobacterium sp. s128. Next base: position 6,584 of record NZ_JACSMT010000048.1, read on the forward strand.
GTCCTGCATCTTCTTGATTTCTTTTTTCGCCACAGCAAAAGGAATCACCCCCTTCACGACTCCTACAGGAGAAAGCGCAAGCCTGCTTGCGCTGTCAGAGACAAACAAGACCCGCTTTCCTGCCGGATGGCAGGAAAACTAGCTTGTGTCTCGCCTGAGGAAAGTACGTGCAGAAAAGAGTGATTCCTTTTTGAGTTGGTCCGTTAGTTTTATCGTACGCGGTACAGACGTGCTTCAAACGGCTGAAGAACAAGTTCTGTTCCTTCGTGATGTGTCGTCTCGTAGTTACCTAACATGATGTTGTCCGCATGGAGAATGATGTCCGTATCGACTTCCGCCACTTCATCTTTTAAGTTCGTGACGATCAGGAACTGTTCGTTCCCAAGTGTCCGCGTGTACGCGTAGACTTTTGTGTCTTCCGGAAGAATCAAGTCGTATTCCCCGTAGATCAACGTTTCTTCCATCTTCCGAATCTGAATCATCCGTTTATAGAAGTTGAGAATCGAATCTTCGTCAGTTTGCTGTGACGCGACATTAATGTCGGCAAAGTTCGGATTGACACCGAACCATGGGGATTGTTCAGAGAATCCACCATTTTTCTCATTCGTCCACTGCATCGGAGTCCGGGAATTGTCACGCGACGAATTCCAGATGACTTCCATGATTTCTTGATGTGTTTTCCCTGACGCGAGTTGCATGTTGTACATGTTTTTTGTCGCGACGTCATCATAATCCGAGATATCCGGGAACTGCACGTTCGTCATCCCGATTTCCTGCCCTTGGTAGATGAACGGTGTCCCTTGCATGAAGAAATACATCATCGCAAGTGACTTCGCACTTTGTTTCCAGTACTGTCCTTCATCGCCCCAGAGTGAAACGGAACGGACTTTGTCATGGTTTTCGAGATACAAGGCGTTCCAGCCCGTCTCTTCGAGTCCTTTTTGCCATTTCGTCAACACTTGTTTCAGCTTGACGACGTCGACACCTTTTTCAGCATCGGCGCGCCACAAATCCATGTGCTCGAACTGGAAGACCATGTTCATCTTCCCGTTTTCTTCTCCGACCCAGAGATCGGCTTCTTCCGGCGTCACACCGTTCGCTTCACCGACCGTCATGATGTCGTATTTCGAAAACGTCTCGTTTTTCAATTCTTCGAGGTATTCATGAATTCCTTCGACGTTCATGTGCATCTCAAACGAAGGCACATGGGGCATACCGAGTGGATTCGGTAAGTCAGCATAAGATTGATCCTTGTTGATGTGACTGATCGCATCGATCCGGAAACCGTCCACGCCTTTGTCGAGCCACCAATTGATCATCGTGTAGACCGCTTGACGCATGTCCTTGTTCTGCCAGTTCAAATCCGGCTGGCGACGTGAGAAGACGTGTAAGAAATACTGTTCCGTTTTTTTATCGTATTCCCAAGCCGACCCACCAAAGATACTTTCCCAGTTGTTTGGCTCCCCGCCGTTGACGGCATCCTTCCAGATGTACCAGTCCCGTTTGTCATTCTCTTTTGACGAACGTGACTCGAGGAACCACGGGTGTTCATCCGACGTGTGGTTGACGACTAAATCGAGTAATACTTTAATGTCACGTTTATGTGCTTCTTCCATTAACAAATCAAAATCGGCCATCGTTCCGAATTCATCCATGATGTCTTCATAATCACTGATGTCATATCCATTGTCATCATTCGGTGATTTGAACATCGGACAAATCCATAATACATCGACTCCGAGATCTTTTAGATAATCCAACTTGGCAATGATACCCGGGATATCGCCGATTCCATCATTGTTTGCATCATAAAAGCTGCGCGGATAGATTTGGTAAGCAACTGCCTCTTTCCACCAAGCTCGTGTGAGTGTTTTTTGTGCCGTTTCATGGCGTGGTATCATTTGTGTCATTGTGGATAAATCCTCTCGTATTTCAGTCTTTGTTGTCCGTTTTTTATAGTATTTCTTGATGTTTTATATGAATCATCGATTGATTTCGTTTAAGCGCAACCGATTGCGCAATTACCCTATATTCATCTTATCAAACCGAGTTGGAATGTCAACGTTTCCACATACATTCCGTTACTTTACATCCGTTTAACTCATTCGTTTGTCATCAAATTATTCAATAGAAAATACATTACATTTACTGAATTATCCTACACTGTTTATCGGACAATTTCTAGCCTTTTGCACAACCTTTTTCAGAAAAGCGAATCTTTTTTTCAAACTTCGGGTATATCCTTAACAATGCGAATAAAAAAGGGGGATTTTGTAAGATGGACGGACAGTTTTTAATTAATGGACAATGGCTCGATCATCAACGGGAACGAACGGATGTAAAAAATCCAGCGACCGGGGAAATCGTTGGTAGCGTACCAAATGGGACGAGTTCAGATGTCAACGACGCGGTCGAGGCGGCGCATGCTGCCTTTCCCGCTTGGTCCAAACGAACTGTCTATGACCGGGCTGCTCTCCTTGAGAAGTTGTATGCAAAAATGCTTGAGAAAAAGGATGAATTGGCCCGCTTGATGACACTCGAGATGGGGAAACCGCTCGCTGAGTCGGAAGGCGAAGTCGAATATGCGGCAAACTTCGTCAAATGGTTTGCAGAAGAAGGAAAACGGGCTTACGGTCGGATCATTCCAACGCACGATACAAACAAACGGCTCCATGTCATCCAGCAACCAATCGGTGTCGTTGCTGCGATTACCCCCTGGAATTTCCCGGCTGCGATGATTACGCGGAAGTTAGCACCGGCACTCGTCGCCGGCTGTACGTTTGTCCTGAAGCCACCGACAGCGACTCCACTGACGGCACTGCGGCTACTTGAACTCTGTCAGGAAGTTGGGATTCCGGACGGGGTCGTCAATGCCGTGACCGGCAGTGGGAAGGATTTAGGGGAATCACTCGCCACGCATCCACACGTGGATAAGATTACGTTCACCGGTTCGACGGAAGTCGGTCGGACGTTGATGGCACAAGGCGCCGAGACGATCAAAGCGATGTCACTTGAACTCGGTGGACATGCCCCGATTCTCGTCTTTGATGATTGTGACCTCGATCTTGCCGTCGCGGAAACGATCAAATCAAAGTTCCGTAATGGTGGTCAAACATGTGTCTGCGGAAACCGGATTTATGTCTCGGATTCGATTTATGACGCCTTCGTCGAGAAGTTAGGACAGGAAACGGCGAAACTCAAAACCGGAAACGGGCTCGATCGTGAAACGAAAATCGGTCCGATGATCAACAAGGCCGGTTACGAAAAAGTCAAAAAACATGTGGATGACGCAACGTCTGCCGGAGCCCGTATCGTCACCGGTGGAGCGGGACACGCAGACGAGGAACAAGACGTCTATTATTATGAAGCAACCGTCCTCGCTGACGTCACACCACAGATGTTGATCATGAACGAAGAGACGTTTGGTCCGGTCGCACCTGTCCAACGTGTCAGTTCGGACGAAGAAGCCGTCCACTATGCCAACCAAACACCGTTTGGTCTTGCTTCTTATGTCTTCACGAACAACTACGCACGGGCATTCCGGGCGATTGAACATCTCGACTACGGCATCGTCGGTTGGAATGACGGTGTGCCGTCCGCCGCTCAAGCACCATTCGGAGGGATGAAACAGTCAGGGGTCGGTCGCGAAGGTGGATCCGAAGGGCTCGAGGCTTATCTTGAAACGAAGTATGTCTCAATCGGCGGTCTTGACCAATGAACGCCGCCGAACGATTTGTCCAGTGTCTAGAAGCTGAAGGGGTCACGCATATCTTTGGTGTTCCTGGTGAAGAAAACATCACGTTACTCGAAGCAATCAGTAAGTCAGACATCACATTCATCACGACACGTCACGAAACCAATGCGGCCTTCATGGCCTCGATGTTCGGACGGTTAAGCGGACGCCCCGGCGTTTGTTTGTCGACACTCGGTCCTGGCGCAACGAACATGATGACGGGAATCGCCAGTGCAACGATGGATCATTCCCCTGTCGTCGCGATTACCGGCCAAGGGGCGACATGGCGCCAACATAAGGCCTCCCACCAGATGTTTGATTTAGTTGAGATGTATCGCCCCATCACAAAATCGAGTACGTCGATTGCTTCCGGTGAAATCATTTCAGAAGTCGTCCGGCAAGCATTTGCTCAGGCTGCTTCTGAAAAACCGGGCGCGACACATCTGTCCTTCCCGGAAGATATCGCGAAGTCCGATGTCGACGCGAAAACACCTGTCTTACGCGATAGTGCCCCAACCTTCCTCCATCCGACGTCCGTCAAGGATAGCGCCGTCTTGCGTCAGATCGAACAAGCGACCAAACCGGTCGTGATTGCCGGGTTCGGAATCAACCGAAGTGGTGCGACGGACGCTTTCCGTCTCTTTGTCGAACGTTTAGGGGCTCCAGTCGTCGAGACGATGATGGGCAAAGGAACAATCTCATCGTTCCACCAACTGGCAGCCCATACGATCGGTTTACCGAATGCCGACTACAATCAACGGATTCTTGACCAAAGTGATTTAATCATTGCCATCGGCTATGACATCACCGAATTGCCACCTTCAAAGTGGAATCCGAACCGGACACCGGTCCTGCATATCGATACGAATCAACATGAAATCGATCAATTTTATCCGGTCGTCGCTAATCTGATTGGTTCGTTACCGGACACGTTACAGTTGCTGTCCGGAGATGTCCCGAACCGTGCTTGGACCGGATGGCAACAGGATCGCGATCGCTTGCGTCAGGAAATCCAAGCGACGTATTCGATGGCCCTTCCCCTCCACCCGCAAAGCATCGTCCGGGAACTCGAACAGGCGACCGGTGAAGACGGGATTATTTTTTCCGATGTCGGTGCACATAAAGTATGGCTCGGACGGCATTTCCAGACGACACGTCCCAACCAACTGTTCATCTCTAACGGGTTTTCTTCGATGGGGTACGGATTATCAAGTGCGGTTGCCGCTAAATTACTTTATCCGGAACGCCGTATCTTGTGCGCCTCCGGAGACGGTGCCTTCTTGATGAACGGTCAAGATCTCGAGACCGCCGTTCGCTTGAAACTTCCAATCGTCGTCATCATCTGGCGCGACGGGACGTACGGACTAATTGAATGGAAACAGCAGCAAGCATACGGTCGGGCACCCTACATCGAGTTTGATAATCCCGATCTTGTTCAACTGGCTGTCGCCTTTGGCGCCCTTGGTCTTCGTGTCGGCGAACATGGGACGCTTGCCGCTTGTCTCAAGCAAGCTTTTACGAGTGACGGACCCGTTTTGATTGACTGTCCCGTCGATTACAGGGAGAATCTGAAGTTAAGTGACCGTTTACGGACTTATGGAGGATGATAAAATGACACAACTACGAAAATTACAATCGATTTCTGACTTTGATCAATTCGTTTCCGAACACACCACGTTTGTCATCTGTAAACACAGTACGACATGTCCGATCAGTTCGGCTGGTTTTTCCGAGTATACGAAATACGCCGATACGACATCGATTCCGACCGCCTACTTGTTAATCCAAGAAGCACGGACGTTATCGAACCATATCGCGGAACACTACAACGTCCGACATGAATCGCCACAAGTCTTGTTCGTTCAGGATGGTCGGGCCGTTTGGACGACGTCCCATTACGACATTACGACGGACGCTTTAAAAACGCATGTTGGTTAAGCCGTTTCTGTTTTCTAAAAAAATCCCTTCTGCCTGTTGTCATCAAACAGCCAGAAGGGATATTTTTTTGATCGGAGCCAATTCAATCGAGCTCCATCTTGTTCACAACAAATAAAATTACCTTTCTTAGCTATTAATGTTTGTAATTCAAGCTAAATCAGATTAAGATAGACAACAGATATAACGACCGTATAGAATTGTGTACTGTTAGTTCATTAAGGAGGAATACCATGCAACACGAAAAATCTACGTCCGCTCGTCCCCCTTACGGCATTCTTGCCGTACTGATGATCGGTGCTTTTATCGCTTTCTTAAATAACACACTACTTAACATTGCGTTGCCTTCAATCATGAAAGACCTGAACATTGAAACATCGACGGTCCAATGGTTATCGACAGGTTTCATGCTCGTCAACGGGATTTTAATTCCGACGTCAGCTTTCTTGATTCAAAAATTCTCGGTCCGCCGTCTGTTCATCTTAGCGATGACCTTGTTCTCGCTCGGGACGATTCTTGCTGGATTCGCCGATACTTTCCCGGTTCTACTCGCCGGACGGATGATCCAGGCTTCAGGATCTGCGATCATGATGCCGCTTTTGATGAACGTCATGTTAGTCAGCTTTCCGATTGAAAAACGTGGAACTGCGATGGGCTTCTTCGGTCTTATCATGATGGGTGCCCCAGCTATCGGGCCGACACTTTCCGGTTGGATCATCGAACATTACGATTGGCGGATGTTGTTCCACTTCATTACACCGATCGCTTTGATTGTCCTGGTTGGTGGAGTCGTTTTACTCCGGGACGTCAAAGAACGTTCCGATGCGAAACTCGACTTTACTTCCGTCGTCTTGTCTTCGTTCGGATTCGGAGGTCTTTTGTACGGCTTTAGTTCTGCCGGCTCTAAAGGCTGGGATAGCCTGCAGGTCATCCTGGCGCTGGTCATCGGTGTCATCGCACTCGTCACCTTCATTACGCGTCAATTGAAAATGGAACGTCCGATGCTTAACTTCAAGATTTACCGGTATCCGATGTTCGCCTTATCATCCGTCATCTCGATGGTCGTGACGATCGCGATGTTCTCCGGAATGTTGCTGCTCCCGATTTATGTCCAGACGATTCGTGGTATCTCACCACTCGATGCCGGTCTGATGTTACTACCGGGTGCGATTTTGATGGCTGTCATGTCGCCGATCAACGGAAAATTGTTTGATAAAATCGGTGGACGTCCACTGGCAATCACGGGTTTATTCATTACCGTCGTCACGAGTTATTACTTCAGTCAGCTCGAAATGGATACGACCTACACCCATTTGATCATTCTTTATTCACTCCGGATGTTCGGGATGTCGATGGTCATGATGCCTGTTTCGACGAACGGCTTAAACCAGTTGCCAACACGTTATTATCCGCACGGTACTGCGATGAACAATACGTTGCAACAAGTATCGGGTGCAATCGGAACGGCTCTACTCGTGACGATCATGTCGACTCATGCGAAAACACGTGGAACGGAACTCGCACAAGAAGCAGCGAAAAATATGACAAGTCAACCAACGGCTGAAGCCGCTGCAGCGATGAAACAACAAATCGTGATGCAGGCAACACTTGACGGCATCAACTACGCTTTCTTCATCTCGACGTTCATCGCCGGTCTTGCGTTTCTTCTCTCCTTCTTCATCAAACGAGCAACGCAAGCGGAAGACATCATCAGCAACCGTTCGCTCAACGAACAAATCATCAAACCACAAGTCTCGAACCAATAAGCAGATTGTCTATCCGATCCGCTTCGTCCTTTTGGATGAAGCGGTTTTTCAGGTATAAACAATATACTGGTACCCCCTATACCTATATGATATACTCCACATAACAACTACTACAGAAGAAAGAGGTGTCCCCCATGAACCATGATCATCCCCTTGTCCCCCGCTCCTCTGAAGAGCAGGATGCTTTGACGAAACGCTTGAAGCGGATCGAAGGACAAGTCCGTGGTATTGCCAATATGGTGGCGGACGATCGCTATTGTATCGATATCTTGACCCAAACCGCCTCGATTCAAGCGGCTTTACGCCAGGTCGAACTGCAAATCATCGAACGTCATGTCAAGATGTGTCTCCATGACGCGGCAACCGGGCAACAAGAGACCGATGTTTACGTCGACGAACTGATGGCTGTCATCGCTCGTCTTAAAAAGTAAGGAGGGAATCTGATGTCGAAAACGATTGAACTGAATATCGAAGGCATGACCTGTGCTGCCTGTTCCGCACGGATCGAAAAAGTCTTGAACCGGATGGACGGTGTCGAAGCGACCGTCAACTTACCTCTTGAGACGGCACGGATTGCGGTACCGGACGAGATGGAAGAACAGGTGATCCTTGATAAAATCAAAAAAGTCGGTTACGGTGCGACACTCAAGACGACGCCCCACGAACAGGTTCAAAATCGTCGGATGCTCTATCGGTTTTTCATCGCTGCGTTACTGTCGTTACCCTTGTTACTCAGCATGGTGTCGCATATTCCGAACAGTCCGCTTCATCTGCCGTTCCTGATGAATCCGTGGCTTCAATTTGCACTTGCGACACCTGTCCAGTTCATCATCGGTGCCCCCTTCTACAGCGGTGCCTATAAGAGTCTCCGCAGCGGCAGCGCCAACATGGATGTTTTGGTCGTACTCGGAACTTCCGCGGCTTATTTCTACTCGATTGCAGAAATGCTGATCCATCCGCTCATGCCAAATCTCTATTTTGAGACAAGTGCCGTCCTGATTACGCTTGTCCTTTTGGGAAAAGTGTTAGAAGATCGGGCCAAACAACAAACGACCGGCGCCATCAAAAGTCTTCTTTCCTTACAGGCGACCGATGCTGTCGTACTTGAAGACGGCATCGAACGGAAAGTCTCGATGGAGCATGTCCAAGTCGGGATGCAACTCGTCGTTAAACCCGGACAAAAAATTCCGGTTGATGGCGTGATCGTCTCTGGAGACGCCTATCTCGATGAATCGATGTTGACCGGTGAACCGCTTCCTGCTCATAAAACTGTTCATGACGCTGTCATCGGAGGGACGTTAAATACGAATGGTCATCTCCTGATTGCAGCGACCAAAGTCGGTCAAGAGACGATGCTTGCGAACATCATCCGGGTCGTCGAACAGGCGCAAACGGAAAAGGCACCGATTCAGAGACAAGCAGACCGAATTTCTGGTATCTTCGTTCCAATCGTCGTCGCCATCGCCATCGTGACACTTGCTGTTTGGTGGTGGACGACCGGCTCGTTTGCCGAAGCCATCCGGCCGGCGATTGCCGTGCTCGTCATCGCCTGTCCGTGTGCCCTTGGACTTGCCACCCCGACCTCGATCATGGTCGGAACGGGTAAAGGAGCAGAACACGGCGTACTGTTCAAAGGTGGTGCCCAGCTGGAATCGTTACAACATGTCGATGCCGTCGTCTTTGATAAGACTGGTACGTTGACGATTGGCCGACCTGTCGTCGTGCAAACGTTCGGACAGGAACAAGCACTCGATTTTGCGGCAGCCATTGAAAAAAAATCAGAACATCCCCTTGCCCATGCAGTCACGGAAGAACGAGATGTCGTCTTTGATATTGAAGACTTCACCGTCGATGCCGGACGTGGTGTCCGCGGAACGATTTTAGGACATCACGTGATGGTCGGTTCAGCACGGATGATGCGTGAGCATGAGCTGATTCTCCCCGACTGGACTTCCACTGGTGCGACGTTCGTCTATGTTGCGGTCGACGGACAGATCGAAGCCGGTTATGCGATTCGGGATGAACTCAAACCAACAACGAAACACGTCATTCAAGAGCTTCAGCAAACTAAAGCGGTCTATCTGTTGACGGGCGACCGACAAGAAGTCGCCTTGGAGCTCGCACATGAACTTGGTATTCCGCAGACACAGGTCTTTGCCGATGTGTTACCGATTGAAAAAGCAGACAAAATCAAAGCCCTACAAGCAACGGGTCAACGGGTGGCGATGGTCGGCGATGGCATCAATGACGCACCAGCCCTTGCGACAGCAGATGTTGGGATTGCGCTTGGCAGCGGGACAGATGTCGCACTTGAAGCGGCAGATGTCACCCTGCTTGGACATGATCTGCAACAAGTCGCAACAGCCATCCGCTTAAGCGAGCAGACGATGAAAAACATTCGTCAAAATCTGTTTTTTGCACTCGGCTACAATACGATTGGAATTCCGATTGCTTTCCTCGGACTCCTTGCCCCATGGGTCGCAGGTGCCGCGATGGCCTTCAGCTCTGTATCTGTCGTCACAAATGCGTTACGCTTAAAACGTATTCCATTATCCAAAGGAGGAAAATGATCATGAAAGAAACAACTCTAAACGTCATCGGGATGACGTGTAACCACTGTAAAGCGAGCGTCGAATCGGCGTTAAACGAACTCGATGGCGTCACGAATGCAACGGTATCACTTCCGGACAATCAGGTTACGGTCACACACGACGATGTCGCGACAGAACGTCTTGTCGAAGCGATCGAAGAAATTGGTTATGATGTACCGACTGCTTAAATATTTTGAGCCAAACTGTGCGAAAAGCGCAATTTGGCTTTTTTATTTTGAGTAAATCGGGAATGGTTTAACAAGGAGGGGTTCGTATGGTACCGAAAATCGAATTCGTAGAATACTTCGATGACAACAAAGGAAAACGATTTAAAATCGAACTTTGGAATCTCGGAACCTTCACATTTAGCGCTGAGTCAGCCAAAGGACCTGTCACTCGCTTTACGTCGATCGACATCCAATTCGTTCAAGACTGCGTAAGCCGGATGCGGTCGATCGTTGATGCCCAAAAAGCGTTTCAAAAAGATCAATTTGTCTAAATGATGGATAACATATATAACGTGTACCCTTCGCTTTCGAAGTGGAGATTCCACTCATGGTCACAGACCATGAGTTTTTTCATTTCAGGTCAATATTTTGTTAAGTAGGAGCAAATTTTTCAGAAAATGATTATTAGATTTCTAGAAACAGCCGATAACTAACAAGACACTAAAAATCTTAATTCCAAGAAAATCGGGGGCATATCGTGCGCAATCCATTTAAAACTAAATCATCGACGTCGACCTATCAGGCGACCATCGGATTTCCAGACAAACGACTGATTACGAAAACAAGTGATCCAAGCTTAACAGGACGCCTGGAATACATGGGCTACACGGAAGAACATTTACAAACCTTAAAGGCGATGGCACCTGTCGTCAACAGTGTGTTAGACGAAGTACTCGAGCAAGTACTCGATCATTTACTCCTTCATCCGGAAATGGTCCAAATCGCTCAAAATTCTTCGACACGGGAACGTCTGAAAAAAGTGTTTGCTGACTATTTCGGAAGTTTATTGACTGGAAACATGGATGACAAGTTCCTCGCGATGCGGACACGGATGGGGAAAACCCACAACCGGACGTTCGTCCCTGTCACGTGGTTCATCGCTTCTTACGCTGCTTTTAATACATTACTGATCCCGAAAATCGTCGAACATTTCCAACACGAACCGGCCCAATTGGCGAATGCGATTTTAGCATTGAATCATGCGATGAATCTCGATGCCCAAATCGTGACGAGTCAATATGTCGATGCTCGTTTACATGAAGTCAGTGCCGCCAATGACTCACGGAGCCGTTTGTTACAGGACGTCGTCCGGGTCAGCCAGGAAGTCGCAAGTACAGTTGAACAGACGGAAGGTGCGATCTTAGAAACAAGTCGCCGAGCCACACAAATCTTGTCTGAGACGAATCAAACCGAAAAAACAAGTCGTAATCTCGTCGGCTTGACATCAGAAAACGAAACGCAGATGGATAAAATGGAGCAACAATTTGTCCAAGCGACAGAACAAGTCAGTACGTCGTTAACAAGCATCCAACAGTTGAAAACAACGTCTGACGAAATCGTCAAGATGACACAAGGAATCGAAGACATTGCCAACCAGACCAACCTGCTTGCTTTGAATGCTTCCATCGAGGCCGCTCGTGCAGGTGAACATGGTAAAGGCTTCTCCGTCGTTGCGATCGAAGTCCGTAACTTAGCAGAAAACGCTAAATTACTCAGCAGCAGCATCAATACCTTGATTCAAAAAAATAACGGTAATATTAACGAACTCGTCTCCCAGATGGAAGATATCACCCGTTCCAACTCAGCATCTCGAAATGAATTACAACAAGTGAAAAGCGGCATCCATACCGTTAAACAAGAGATGGAAAACTACTTGGATATGTTCGGTCGCAATAAAAATGATCTGAGCCAAATCGTCCAAACGATTCAGGGCATCAGTCAAACGACACAAGGACTCTCTGCCTTGACGACAGACCTCGTCGCAGCTTCTGAACTAAACGCTTAACGTCTCTCTACATCGTAAACAGCAAATGGACCGATCTGATATGCTCCCACAAAAGTAGACAGTTGAAATAACAAAACTGTCTACTTTTGAAGGGAGCTTTTTCTATGGCCACATCTAAATTTTTG
>NZ_JACSMT010000049.1:0-17986 GCF_018618815.1 Exiguobacterium sp. s128
CGATACCGGGGTTTTCGCTTTTTTTCTATGTTCGATTTAAAATCCGATGGATTTTATGTGTCAACCACACCTTATGGTGATGAGCCAAAAAGCTACCGCATTAGACAAATAAAGGAGAATAATTAAACCATGAATGAAACGATTAGTTTACAAGAGTTATTTTCGATTTTACGAAAGTCGTTTTGGCGCATTTTAGCACTCACGATTGTTGCGGCATTGATTTCATTTGCCGTCAGTACGTTTTTGATTAAACCGACGTATCAAGCAGGAACACAAATCTTAGTCACACCGAAAAAACAAGAAACCGATGTGATCGATGCAGCGCAGGTCCAATCATCCGTCACACTCGTCAATACATACCGTGTCATCATCAAGAGTCCGGCTATTTTAGAAAAAGTGCAAGAAGAAGTTGAAAACGCACCGGATAACATCGGTGCATTGAATAACATGATTACAGTTGAAAGTGAGCAAAACTCACAGGTCATCAACGTCTCGGTCCAAAGCACCGATGCGGCGCTCGCTTCTAATGTTGCGAATGCTGTCGCTAAAACATTCAGTAAAGACATCCCAGATCTGATGAATGTTGATAACGTCAAAGTCTTATCTGTATCCGGTATCCCAACGTCACCAGTCAGTCCAAATATCTTACTCAACACAGCGATTGCCGGCGTTGTCGGATTTTTACTTGGTGTCGGTCTGGCCTTCTTGCGTGAAGTGCTCGATCGTCGTATCCGGACGGAAGAACAAGTCCAACAACTGCTTGATCTGCCTGTCTTAGGAAGTATTCCGGATATCGACAGCAAAGTATTTAAAGCATCAGCGAAGTCGGCAAAACGAGAGGCGGTCAAACAGTATGGCTAAGAAAAATAAGATGAATAAAGACGCACGGAACCTGATCACCGTGACACAACCGAAATCACCGATTGCGGAGCAGTACCGGACGATTCGGACAAATATTGAATTCATGGCCGTCGATAAAGAAATCAAAGTCATGTTGGTCACCTCTTCAACACAAGGGGAAGGGAAATCAACGACCTCTTCGAATCTCGCTGTCGCTTATGCACAGCAAGGAAAACGTGTCTTGATCATCGATACCGACATGCGTCGTCCGACGGTCCATTATACGTTCCGTGTTGCAAACGGTCTTGGATTATCGAGCCTGTTGACTCGTCAGGCCGAACTCGAAAAAGCGGTTTTACCGACGAAGGTTGATAATCTCTCCATTCTAACAGCGGGTCCGATTCCACCAAACCCGGCTGAATTATTATCGTCACGTGCGATGGAAAAGCTGATTGAACAATTACGTGGAGAATACGACGTCATCATTTTAGACGCGCCACCACTGCTTCAAGTTGCGGATAGCCGCATCACATCAAAATTAACAGATGGTGTCATTTTGGTCATCGGCTGTACGACTTCCGATCGCCAACGTGTCTTAAAAGCAAAAGAACAATTGGAACTGACGGAAGCGAAAATTTTAGGGGTTGTCTTGAATCGTCGGGAATTGACAGATGATTCGGCGTACCAATACTACTATTCCTATGAGTGAGGGATCCTATCATGGTTGATATCCACTGTCATCTGTTACCACTCGTCGACGATGGTCCTTCGAGTGTCGAACATGCGTTACAGTTAGCTGAACAGGCTGTCGAAGAAGGAATTACAAGGATCATCGCGACGCCGCACTTGTATCATCCCCAGTTTGAGACGAGTGATGTCGATGTTCCGTTAACGGTCGCTGAGTTAAACGTACTATTAAAACAACGTGACATTCCACTGACAGTCTATCCGGGACATGAAGTCCGGTTGATTGGCGAGTTGATCGAAGAGATGGAAGCCGGAGTGGCGTTGCCGTTAGCTGCTTCACGCTATATCTTGATTGAGTTTCCATCGACGGGAATTCCGTCCTACGCACGTCAAGTATTTGCCGAATTGATTTCAGATGGATATATCCCGATCATTGCGCATCCGGAGAAAAATAAAGCCATCATTCAAAACCCGCAATTGTTATTCGACTTGATCTCTAATGGAGCAATCAGCCAAGTGACATGCGCAAGTTTGATTGGAAAGTACGGAAAAGACGTCCAACGTTTTGCTGTCGCTTTACTTGAGAACGGATTAGCGCATCTTGTTGCGTCAGATGCCCATCATACGACGAAGCGTCCGTTTTACTGGGAGCAATGCCGCAAGTTCCTGTTCGAGAAGCTGGAAGATTGGTTATATGAAGAAATCTATGAAAACAATGAAGCGGTTTTACTGAATCAGTTGGTCACGATCAACCCGCCAAATCCAGTCGAAAAAAACTGGAAAGGACAATGGGTATAAGTGATTTAATGTAAATGAAAGGGAAAGAGAGTGAATTAACACTCTCTTTTTTCTATGTTAACGCTTACATTATGAATATATGGAAAAGTTTATGGTAAGTAGAATGTGGTATGTGTTATCTTAAATAAAGTAAAGATTGCCATATAAATTATCTTATGGAAAATGAAAATGGAGTGAATCTCATGAACCGGGTCAAAAAGGCAGTAATTCCAGCAGCTGGACTTGGAACACGTTTTTTACCAGCGACAAAAGCAATGCCGAAGGAAATGTTACCTATTGTTGATAAGCCAACGATTCAATATATTATCGAAGAAGCGATTGAGTCAGGGATTGAGGATATCATCATCATTACAGGCAAAGGGAAGCGGGCAATTGAGGATCATTTTGACTCGGTGCCGGAGCTTGAGGCGAATCTAATCGCTAAAAATAAATCCGATCTGTTACATCTTATTGAAGAGACGACAAATATTAACATTCATTTCATCCGGCAATCCAAGCCAAAAGGTTTAGGGGATGCAATTCTCCAAGCGAAGGCATTTATTGGGAATGAACCGTTTGTCGTTATGCTGGGTGATGATATCGTCCAAGCAGAAATACCATGTACACGTCAATTAATTGAGCAGTACGAACAAACCAATCGTTCAATCATCGGAGTACAACAAGTGCGAGATCAGGATACACAACGTTATGGTATCGTCGATCCAAGCAACAGCATCTCAGAGGACTTACATAAGGTAAAATCATTTGTTGAAAAACCTGCTTTTGGAACAGCCCCGTCCAATTTAGCAATTTTAGGGCGTTATCTTTTAAAACCAGATATCTTTACGTACTTAGAAACACAAGTTGTTGGAGCAGGTGGAGAAATTCAACTGACGGATGCGATTTCAAGACTAAATGAATTCGACGAAGTATTGGCTTATGAGTTCCGTGGCAGACGCTACGATGTGGGAGAAAAACTTGGTTTTATCCAAACGACACTTGAATTTGCGTTGAAACGTGACGATTTAGGAGATGACGTCGCACGCATGATGGAAGAGTTGTTGGCGGAAAGAGCTAGCCGTACCTCCTCTGTTTAAGAAATACTTCAGATGTGAAGAGAAGGGACTTTCAATCAATGAAATTTTATTATTATTACCGGACTCTGACGTTAGCCTGCATCGATGCTGTCGCTTTAGGAATCGCGATGGGCTTTACCTATTTTTTCTTGTATCCAAAAGAACTGTTTGAATTAATCGACAGTAAATTATTATTGCAGTCAGCTGCCGTCTTTGCCTTACTGTTTGTCTCGTTAGCCTTCTTGATGAAGCTGTACCGCGTCAACTGGAAATATGCCAGTATTCAGGAAGCATTGACCTTATCTTTATCACTCGGAGCAAGTTCGATTGGTTTAATGATCTATCAAAATTTTGTGTTTGGACAAGTGCTTGAGCGCATCACGATTCTTAGTTTTTGTATTTCTTTATTATTGCTCGGAGCGATTCGTGTCGCTTTGCGCTTACTCGGGATTGGACAACATTGGCGAAAATATGCGTTACCGCGACGGATGGTCAAGTCACGTAAACGAACGCTCGTAATCGGAGCTGGACGAGCCGGACGTTCGTTAGTCCGTCAATTATATGTTTCTCCTTTTCATGAGTTAAAACCCGTTGCTTTTTTGGATGATGATCCGAAAAATATGCATTTTATGATCCAAGGAATTGAAGTGGTTGGAACAACGGATAACTTAAAAACAGTTATTGAAAAACATCGAATTGAAGCAATCGTGCTCGCAATTCCGTCACTGACACAACAACGACGAATCGAGTTAATTACGGAAGCCAAATCGTTATGTAAAGATGTGCAGACTCTACCGATGATTGAAGAATTAGTTACCGGTAAGATTTCTGTTAATGCAATTCGTGATGTTTCGATTGAGGATTTACTAGGTCGAGAACCGGTTGAACTCGATATTTCAGGAATCAAATCGGAAATTGAAGGTAGAACGGTTCTCGTCACTGGGGCTGGCGGATCAATCGGTTCAGAAATCTGTCGGCAAATCATTCAATTCAATCCAACCACAATCTTATTATTGGGGCATGGAGAAAATAGTATTTACTTAATCGAAAGAGAGTTAAGAAGCTTACAATTACCAATTAATTTAGTACCGATTATTGCGGATGTCCAAGACCGGAAGCGACTTGAACAAGTGTTTGAATTACATAAACCACATGTCGTATTCCATGCAGCTGCCCATAAACATGTGCCGTTAATGGAAGCAAATCCTTTTGAATCGGTGAAGAATAATGTCTATGGAACTAAAAACGTCGCAGAAGTTGCTAATGTTTTTGAAGCTGAGCGATTCGTCATGATTTCAACAGATAAAGCCGTTAATCCGACAAATGTCATGGGATCGACAAAACGAATTGCTGAAATGATTGTGCAAGACTTAGGACGTCGTAGTCGAACAAAATTTGCGGTCGTTCGTTTCGGAAACGTCCTCGGCAGTCGCGGATCCGTCATTCCACTTTTTAAATCACAAATTTTAGCAGGTGGTCCAGTAACAGTGACACATCCGGATATGACACGTTTCTTTATGACGATTCCAGAAGCAAGCCGTCTAGTCATTCAAGCGGGTATCCTAGCGGATGGTGGGGAAGTATTTGTCCTTGATATGGGCGAACCTGTTAAAATCGTTGATCTTGCAAAAAACATGATTGAATTAAGTGGATTTACAGAAGATGAAATGCCGATTGCATTTTCAGGTATCCGACCGGGTGAGAAGATGTACGAAGAGTTATTAAAAGAAGGAGAAGTAGATTCAGAAGCGATTTATCCTAAAATATTTGTTGGAAGAACACATCAAAAAGAACAAATTACGGATATCTTAAATCATATGAATCAACATAAAGACTCTCCGATTCAGTTAAGAAATGTACTTCTTGATATCGCAAATGATGTTGTGATTCGGGAAGAAAATCTAGTCTGAACAGTAAAGGAGGAAAACAGTTGAAGTATACATCAATTAAACGACCTTTAGGTTTTATCATGGCACTAATCGCTTGTATTTTATTAATTCCAATATTCTTATGCATCATGTGTGCCATCAAAATTGAATCACGTGGACCCGTTCTCTTTAAACAAAAGAGAGTCGGATTACACAAAAAACACTTCAATATTTTAAAGTTTCGAACTATGTATATTGAAACACCAAATGATACGCCAACACATTTGCTAGCTGATCCAGATGTTTACATTACGCGGGTGGGAAAAATCTTGCGAAAAACAAGTTTAGATGAATTACCACAGTTATTCAACATCCTAAAAGGTGAAATGAGCTTTATCGGACCGCGTCCTGCATTGTGGAATCAATATGATTTAATTGATGAGCGAGATAAATATGGTGCTAACGATACTTTTCCAGGACTTACTGGTTGGGCTCAAATTAACGGACGTGATGAACTTCCTATTGAGGTCAAAGCAAAATTAGACGGAGATTATGTGAAGAAGATTGGATTAATGATGGATATAAAATGTTTTGTCGCTACCATTTTTACGGTAATCAAAAGTGAAGGTGTGAAAGAAGGTGTTCACACTAATGAGCCGACACGTGAAGCCGCTGCAACAAAGGAGATATAAAATAAATTGAAAAAAATACTTATTACCGGAATTACAGGAAATGTCGGATCTGAAATAGCAGATTCTTTGAAAAACGAGTACAACATAATAGGTACTTCTAGAAATGAAGGGATTGTAAATCCGTTCGAAACCATTACTTGTGATTTAAGTGAATCAGATCAAGTGAATCAGTTATTTTTAGAGCATCCTGATATCGAATATGTGATCCATTGTGCTGCTTTAGCACATAATAAAGGAACTGATTTAAGCGAAGGGGCTTTTATAAAAAATAATTTGATACCGACAAAGAATCTGGTGAACGCCGTTAATTCTTTGGAGAAAATAAAATCATTTATTTATATAAGCAGTATCTCCGTGTATGGTGAGCAGCACAATAAAACGTTGTATTTAGAAACGGATGAGTGTTTACCACAATCTCCTTATGCAAAGACAAAACTTCAATCAGAACAGTATTTAAAAAAACACGCACAATTCCATTATTCAGCGTTGAGACTAGCACCTGTATATAGTTCGAAATTCCTCTTGAATGTCGATAGAAGAATACGAATTCGCGATTTTAATTACTTGGTAGGGAACGGTGATACCAAGTTATCTTTATGTTCGATGGAAACGATTTTGAGAGTGGTTAAACACGAATTACGAAAAGAAAAAAGTAGTAGTGAAGTATTTAATGTTGCTGATAAAAATCCGCTTACATATAAATACTTAAAGAAAAAGTATGGATCAAAAAAGATAACGGTTTTCATTCCAAGAATAGCAGTTGTTCTTATTAATCAGCTAAACAAAAGAACGATCAAAAATCAGTTTATCCAAGAGAATACATTGAAGCTGTTAGAAGATAAAATTTATCCGGCAGATAAAATTTTTAAAGAAATGGATCAGGTGTTTTAAATGAACGTATTGCTCATCACGCAGTATTTTTGGCCAGAAGGATTTCGAGTGAATGATATTGCAACTGAATATCAAAAACGGGGTAATAAAGTTACAGTTTTAACAGGTTTGCCTAATTATCCTACTGGAGTAATTCCTCAAGAATATAAAAAAAAGAAAAACCGGATTCAAATCTACAATGATGTAAAAGTAGTGCGTTCTTTTCTAATTGAGAGAGGCAAACGATTAAGTGGTCTGGCTTTAAACTACGTTTCTTTTGCGCTAGCATCCATTATTCCTGCTTTGACTAAAATTCCTAAGAAAGATTACAAGATTATTCTTGTATATCAGGTTTCCCCGGTTTCTATGATCATTCCGGGAATCGTCCTAAAATACTTGTACAAAAAACCATTGGTAATCTATTGTCACGATTTATGGCCTGCAAGTCTAACGACTGTTGGCATAAATGATAAAGGGTTTTTCTACAAAATCGTAAAGCATATCAGTCGATTTATTTATTCACAAGCAGATGAATTAGTCATTAGCTCTAAATCATTTGAAATGTATTTAAGAGACGAACTTCATTTGAAAAATACGGTAACTTATCTTCCTGTATATGCAGAAGATTTGTTTGGTGATATTCAAAAAAATATAAATTCAAAAGAGACATTAGATTTAGTTTTTGCAGGAAATATCGGTGAGATTCAAGGTGTAGAAGATATTATAGAAACGGCAAATCTCTTAAAAAATGAGAAAGATATTATTTTTCATATTGTAGGTGATGGGACAGCTCATTCCAATTGTGTCGAATTAGCTGAAAAATACCGTTTAGATAATGTCGTCTTTCATGGAAGACATCCCATTGAGAAGATGAAAGAGTTCTACGACAAAGCAGATGCTTTCTTAGTATCAATGAAGAAAAATGAAGTGGTGTCGTATACGTTACCAAATAAAGTTCAATCTTATTTAGCAGCGGGTAAACCGGTGTTAGGTATGATTGATGGGGAAACGAATTCTATTATTCATGAATCTGAGTGCGGATATTGTGTGGAAGCAGAAGATTTTCAGGCATTTGCAGAAAAAATCGTTGAATTTAAACGAAATGCCGAAAAACATCAGGAATTTGGAAAAAATGCGAAGCAATATTACGAAAATAATTTCTCGAAAAAAGACTTTTTTGAGAAACTTGATCAAATACTACAAAAAACATATAGAAGAGTGAAGGAGAATGAACATGTTTAAAGACAAAGTGTTATTGATTACTGGAGGAACTGGATCTTTTGGAAATGCCGTAATGGAACGATTCCTACATACGGATATTAAGGAAATCCGCATTTTTTCACGTGATGAGAAGAAACAAGATGACATGCGTAAAAAATATAACAACGAGAAGTTGAAGTTTTATCTAGGTGATGTACGTGATATCTCCAGTATCAAAAATGCCATGTACGGCGTTGATTTTGTGTTCCATGCTGCAGCGTTAAAACAAGTACCCTCTTGTGAATTCTTCCCGTTAGAAGCAGTAAAAACAAATGTATTAGGAACAGAAAACGTATTAGATGCAGCAGTAGAGCTGAAGGTTAAAAAAGTCATCTGTCTTTCAACGGATAAAGCGGCATATCCAATCAATGCAATGGGAATTTCTAAAGCCATGATGGAAAAAGTATTTGTAGCCAAATCCTTAAAGGTATCTCAGGAAGATACGATGATTTGTGGTACACGATACGGTAACGTAATGGCTTCAAGAGGATCAGTTATTCCTTTGTTCATTGATCAAATCAAGAGCGGCAAACCATTGACAATTACGAATCCTGATATGACTAGATTCTTGATGAGTCTTGAAGATGCCGTAGAACTTGTCATCTTTGCTTTTAATAACGCCGTAGCGGGTGACATTATGGTTCAAAAAGCACCAGCAGCAACCATTCGTAACTTAGCAGCAGCGTTGATTGAGTTATTCGGAGCAAATAACGAAATCAAAGTTACGGGAACTCGACATGGTGAAAAACTCTACGAGACGTTGTTAACTCGTGAGGAACATCTTGTATCGGATGACCTTGAAGGTTTTTACAGAGTCCCAGCCGATACAAGAGACTTAAATTACGATAAATATTTTGTGGATGGAAGCCAAGAATTATCAACTGAAACAGAATATAATTCACATAATACAAAACAACTTGGTATCAATGAAATCAAAGAGTTACTTTTAACAGTTGGTTATGTACGTGAACAATTGGAACTAGTAAAAAGTGAGGCATCTGTAAATTGAAAATTTTAGTTTTAGGTGCCACAGGTATGGCTGGTCATATGATTTCACTCTATCTAAAAGAGGCTGGCCATGCTGTTGTAGGGTTTTCTAGAAAAGGGACAGAGTTTCTAGATGAAAATGTTATCGGCGATGTCACCAATTTCGAAATGCTTAAAAAAGAAATTCTATCCAATCAGTACGATGCTGTCATTAATTGCATCGGTATCTTAAATAGTGACGCAGAAGATCATAAAAGCAATGCTGTGTTATTAAACGGCTATTTACCACATTTTTTGTCGGATATTACTGCCGATACAAATACTAAAATCATTCATATGAGTACTGATTGTGTATATTCAGGATCAGAAAACATTTTATTCACGGAAAATCAATTGCCTAATGGTCCGACATTTTATGATCGTTCGAAAGCATTAGGAGAAATTATTAACGAAAAAGACTTAACGTTCCGTAATTCAATTATCGGTCCAGATATCAGCCAAGAGGGGATCGGATTATTCAACTGGTTTATGAAGCAGAGTGGTTCAATTGGAGGATACACTTCTGTTTTATGGACCGGTGTGACGACATTGACTTTGGCGAAAGCCATTGATCAAGCATTAAAAGAAGATTTATCAGGGCTGTATCACCTGGTAAACAATGAACTGATTAGTAAGTATGATCTTTTATGTCTCTTCAATCGCCATTTTAAAAATGAAGAACTTATGATACAAAAAAATGAAGATGTGAAAAGCTTAAAAGGCTTATATAATACACGATCAGACTTTACGTTTTCGGTACCAACGTATGAAGTAATGGTAAAAGAAATGTACGATTGGGTCATTGACTATAAAGACCTGTATCCGTACCGAATTAAGATGGAAGTGGGAAAATCAAATGACTAAGAAATTAAAAGTGATGACGATTGTCGGGACACGACCTGAAATCATTCGCCTCAGTGAAACCATTAAGAAGTTTGACCAGTATTTTGACCATGTATTCGTCCACACTGGTCAAAATTATGATTATTCATTAAATCAAGTCTTCTTTGAAGACTTTAACTTAAGACAACCGGATCATTTCTTAGAAGCTGTCGGATCAAACTTAGGAGAAACGATGGGGAACATCATCAGTAAATCATATGAGCTCTTCGTTCAAGAAAAACCGGAAGCATTATTGATTTTAGGAGATACAAACTCAGCACTATCAGCAATCTCAGCAAAACGATTAAAAATTCCGATTTTCCATATGGAAGCGGGAAATCGGTGTTTTGATCAAAATTTACCGGAAGAAATCAACCGGAAAATTGTAGACCATATTGCTGATGTTAATTTACCGTATACAGAACATGCAAGAAGATATTTAATTAGTGAAGGATATCGAAAGGAACATATCTATGTCACTGGATCACCAATGGCAGAAGTTTTGCATTTGAATCAAGAGTCCATTTTAAAAAGTGATGTCTTGAAACAGTTGAATTTAGAAAGTAAAAAGTATATTTTGGTTTCAGCACACCGGGAAGAAAACATCGATAACGAAGAAAATTTCTTATCTCTTATGGGAGCAATTAATAAGATTGCCGAGAAATATCAAGTTCCTGTGATTTACTCTACACATCCAAGAGCAAAGAAAACAATTGAAGCACGTCAATTTAAATTTCACCCGTTGGTACAAAATTTAGAACCATTCGGATTCTTTGATTACAATAATTTACAACTGAATGCATTATGTGTTCTCTCAGACAGTGGAACAATTCCAGAGGAAGCATCTATTTTAGAGTTCCCTGCAGTTTCAATTCGAACATCAACAGAGCGACCGGAAGCTCTCGATAAGGCTGGAATCATTCTAGGTGGTATCAAAGAAAAAGACGTGTTGCAATCAGTAGAACTTTGCTTAGCTATGTATAACAATAAAGAGAAATCAGCACCAGTAATTGATTATCAGGATCAAAATGTATCGAATAAAGTGATTAAAGTAATCCAAAGCTATACTCCAATTGTTAACAAAGTTGTTTGGGGGAAATAAAATTGGAAAAAATCATGATTTTTAATGTTCCAGCACAAGAATTAGGTGCATTAACAGTTTTAAAAAATACATATAACGATATAGATAATCAAAAAAATAATAATAAAAAATATTATTTTATTTTAAGTGGTCCATATATATCTGAAACAGAAAATATAAAAGTGAAAATTTTTCCGTGGGTCAAAAAAAGTTGGTTTCACAGATTGTTTTTTGATTATTTTATTGCACCTCGTATTGTCAAAACTGAAAAAATCGAAAGTATAATATCTTATCATAATTTATCGATACCTAGGGTGAAAATCAATCAAACTTTATTTATTCACAATGCAATTCCTTTTACAGATTTAAAATTTTCATTGATAAAAGAAACTAGGCTTTGGATCTATAAAAATATCATGTCTCGTAGAATTAAATCATCTATTAATAAAGCAGATCAATTAATTGTGCAAAGTGAATGGTTAAAAAAAAGAATTCTGCAAAATTTAACGATGATTAAATCGAATAATATTTTAGTGGAAAAATATTATTCGGAAATTGATTATAATAATCAATTTGACCATAACAGTAAATCTTTAAAAAAATTATTTATTTATCCTGCTGGTCCATATAGTTATAAAAATCACATTGATATAATTAATGCGTGTAAAAAACTAAACAAGGATAATATTGAAATTATATTTACAATTAATGGTGAAGAAAATATTATTGCAAAAAACATAAAAAAAGAAATTGAGTTTTTTGAATTGCCTATCAAATTGGTTGGAAGTTTAAGTCATAATCAAGTGTTAGAGTATTTCAAGACACATATTTTAATATTTCCATCTAAGTTGGAGACACTTGGTCTGCCTCTACTAGAAGCAAAAAGTATGAATACACCTATAATTTATAGATACTCAGAATTATATGAAGAAGTATTAGACAATTATAAATATGCTATTCCATATGATACTTTTTCAGACTTAAAAATGATCATTGATCAAGTTATGGATTAATAATGAAAGGTATAATTTAAGGTGGACGAATGGATATACTATATTTGATTTTTTCTCAGGCGATAGGTGTTGTCCTAGGTATATTAAAGTCTATCGTATTACCAATGATTTTATCCGTCAGTGAGTTTGGGTACTGGCAAATTTACTTGCTATATGTTGGTTATTTAGGAGTTTTATCATTAGGATTTAATGATGGATTATTATTAAAGTATGGGAAGTATGATCAAAAAAAATTAAAAAATAAAAATTTAGGTTCAATCATTTTACTTTTTTTATCATTACAAATACTTATATTTATTACTTTAGTTTCTTTTATATATTTTTTGGATGATGGAGCCAAAAAAAACTTATTTTTTTTAATTTCGTTTAATATTCCTTTAGTAGGACTAAATGGAGTTTTTTTAGCTTTATTTCAGAGTACAAATCAAATAAAAAAGTATAGTTATTTCTCGATTATCGATAAAATTTTGATGATAATTACAATTTTAGGAATGCTTACTTTAGATTATACAAATGTTTTAAGTATTATTATCATCGATATTATTACTAGATTTATTTCAGTAATATTAATGTTTTGGGAGTTTAAGATATTTTTTTACAAACCATTTAAAGTTTTTTCAAGAAATAACTTTTTAGAACTTTTTGATAATGTAAAAGCTGGATTCTATGTTTTAATGTCTAATCTAATTGCTATGTTATTAATTGGGTATAGTTTATTTTTAATTGAAAGATCAATGAAGCTTACAAGTTATTCGGTCTATTCATTAGGCATATCTACAACAAATATTTTATTATTGTTTATTGTTGCTGCTTCTGTTTTTATTTTTCCTAGACTTAGTAGACTTTCTTTAGAAGAATTAGATTATAAAGTAAGTTCTATTAAAAACCTATCAATCTATTTATCAACTTTTATAATTATAATATATTTTATTATTCATCAAATAATTTTAATTTTTTTAGATCAATATATTTTGTTGCTAGATTTCTTACCTTTTATATTTCTATCTGTTGTAGTTCAATTCGAGTACAATGTTGTATTGATTCCATACTGTAAAGTCATAAGGAAAGAGAAGATGATTTTTTTAGTTAATAGTATAATGTTGGTATTTAATGTTTTCATTACAACAATTAGTGTGATATATTTCAAATCGTTATTATTAACTTCAATCTGTATATATATAACTTTTTTATTAAGAAATTTCCTATTAAAGTTTTTGTTATATAAGTTAGTAACGAAAAGAAAACAAAATTTTTCAATAATCTATATTTTTAGTCAAATAATATTTTTATTTAGTATATACATGTTTAGCAATTTTGTTTACGCTACAACAATTTATATTTTATTTCTAGTTAGTATTTACTTAATTAATAGAAAAAACATTATAATGCTTATTAAGGAGATTTAGATGGCTAATATACTATTTGTCACAGGAGACTACTATCCATATTTTAGTCCAAATGGTAGCGTGATTAAAAATATTATTGATGAATTAAAAAAAGAGCATAGTGTAGTTGTTTTATCTACAAAAAATCGAATCGGATTAGAGACAAAGATATCTTATGATAATTATGAAATTCATAGAGTAAACAACTACTACTCAATGTTATATAACTATTCATCTTTAAAATATAAAAATTCTGAAAGTGTTATTTCGAAACAATTCTTTAATAAATTATTGCAGTCTAAAAGATTGTTATATTTTTTGTATAAAGCAATTAGTAAGAATAGCTTAAATAAAAACTTAATAAACTTGCAAATTAAACAAATGAGTAAAATTTATACGGAATTTAAATTTGATGTTATAATTCCAATTTCGATGCCTATTGAAAATATTGTATCAGCAATAAGATATACAGAACTAAATAATCAATCTATCCATGTAATTCCTTATCAAATTGATCATTTTGCTGATTCTCCCACACTACATGGAAATAAATTATTAAAAAAAATAAAGTTTAAGAGTAATTTGAAAATGGAAGAGGAAATTTTACAGCAATCTAGTTATTACTTTATATTCCCGCAAATAGATAACCATATGAAAAAATATCATAGTTCAATGGTTGAGAAAGATAAAATTATCGTAACCGAACATCCGCTCATAGTTGATAAATCTAAAACCCATTCTATATCAAAATATCGATTCAATAAAAATAAAATAAATTTAGTGTTTTCTGGAATGTTAAATGTAAAAGTGAGAAACCCCAACTATTTACTAAATATTATGAATTTATTATCTGAAGAAAATAAATTATGTTTAAATTTTTTTCATGTAGGTGATTGTGATGCTATTATAAATAGCTATAAAAATAAATTGGGAGAAAATTTACAAAATCATGGACAGGTTTCTTTAAAAGAATCATTTGAGGCCATGAATGAAGCAAATATATTAATTAGTTTGGGTGTTATTGGTGGTAATCAGGTATCTGGTAAAATATTTGATTATTTCTCTGTAGGTAAACCTATCATTCATTTATATTATTTTGATGAAGATCCAAATTTAAAATATTTAAGTAAATATCCATTATCTTTATGTATAAAAATCGACCCTAAAATGAATAAAGAAAATGCACGGAAAATTCATCAATTTTGCATAGAAAATTATAATAAAAAAATTGATTATCCATCAGTGGAAAAAATCTTTGAAGATGCTACTCCAAAATACGTTTCTGATAAATTTAATGAAAAAATTAAAAAATTGATTAATTGTTAAAAAGTGTTATTTTATATCGAAAGGAATAAAAAAATGTTAATAAGTAAAGATAAAAATCCGATGTTTTTTATCATTTTAATGTTTATCATGTTACTATTCACTAATCAATCATCAAATGGATTATATGTAGGTAGCGATTATGGAATGATTTCAGTTTTTCATATAAAAATAAATACAATATTTATGTTGCTAAGTATCTGTTTTATATCTTTTATGTATAATCTAAAAAATATTTATTTTGATAAAGTTGCTTTATTGCTATTTATAAGTGCAGTCTTAGGCTTAATTCCTTTGATGTACTCAAAAAATATAGATAATTATATTGGTAACTATATCCCTGTAGTTATAGCTTTTTTTTCTTACTGGATATGTTTACAAGCTACAAAAGATTATTATAAATACATCTATCGTGTATTTATGTTTGTAACAATTGTAATATCCTTGCAAGTAATTAGTACAGAGATAAATTTTTTTAACACTTTATCATTAATTAACTTTAATGATCATTATGCTAAAGGAAGTATGATAATACCGATAGGGTCTTCTAATTTAATTGCTTGTTTTTTATTACCGCTGATTCTTTTTCTGTTAGTATATAAAAAAAATTTAATTACGTTTTCTGTTGTGATATTAGGTTTGTATGCTTTACTATTGTGTAGATCTAAAAATGCATTAATAATATTTGCAGCGATATGTATTTTGGTACCTCTGTATAGAGTAGTTAAATACATAATTAAAGATCAAACTGTTAGTTCCAAACTCAAAATATCTTTTTTGGGATTTATAACATTAATTGGATTTATTTTCTTCACTTTGCTTATCAATTTGAGTGAATTTTTGATTAATGATTTATCTTTTAATTATTTTTCGAGTCTATCAAATCCTTTTTTAAACTATTTAGATCGAATTTCATCTGGACGTGTAACTGTTTATTTAGATCAATTGAGTAAATTAAACAATAGTATATTTTGGGGAAATGGATTTGGTTATAGTTTTGGTGAAACTAAAAGTCATAATTGGATTATTGATGCTTTGGTTCAAAAAGGGATTATAGGAACAATAATTTTCATAATGGCACTATTTTTGATATTCAAAAAGTCATCTTTTTATTTAAAAGATAAATTTGTAACTTCAACTTTAGTTTTATTATCTTTAATTCTTTTACAAGGAATGTTTGAAATATCTATTTTTACTGCAGGAATTGATTTTTTATTTTGGTCTATGGCTGGTTTGTTAATGTCTAGAATTCAATTTTTAAATTCTATCAAAGTATAACTTTTTCATTTTAATATGTAGCAGTTTCTAAAAAAAACCAGGCTTCTATTAAGAATAAGAAGACTTGTATGTATTTTCCGGTTCAGACATTTTCTTTTCAATTCATATAAGAGAGTGCTTGAATAAGTTCAGAACTACTAATTTTTCAAAATTTGTCCCTTTCGGTAAGAAATCACTAAGACTATTAGTGTTTTTTACTCACACGTTGCCAAGAAGAGTTAAATATTGGCGAAGTAAATTGATCTGTCCATGACAACTTAGCACTTTCCTACGGCCTGTCGACCGTAATTTGAAATATTTCCTGTTAGGAAAGAGGTGCGAAGTAGATAAATTCACCTCTTCCACTGGTTCAAAAAAATGTTCAGATATCGTTAGCATAGTATAGTAATAGTCCTTTTGCTCGACGAACATCATAGGCATATATATTCCGGACAAGATATAATTTTATCGAGTTCGCAATAACTAAATCCTTGGTGCTGCTTCATTTAAATGAGCGTTTATTAAGTGGCAATCCAATGTTGTAGCTTTCACGCATCTCACATGATTTCTGACAAAAGTTTAGTATAGAACATGTGAACTGTAACTTTTTTTAGAAGGTTGATGTCTAAGGCTTACTGTAAACTTTCGAATTGAAAATCTTAACTCGATATACATACCTATTTTAAATCTTTCGATGTGTTAGGTTGAACATATCCCAGAAAGAAATATCCGTTGAGTTTGGCTTTAGTAACTTTATTCGATATAGATAATTTTAAAAAATATATGGGGAAACTACCAATTTTTAAACAATCGGATGTATGAAAGATAAGTTTAATTAAATATCTTCTTGATATAACTTCTCGATATTCTTTAACTTAAATACACTAGATAGATAAACCAATATAAAATAAATAATTCTATGTTATCTTGATTCTAAATCTTATAAAAGCCTAGTCTAAAATTAACTGGTAACAAAGCATATGTGTTTCATTATAAATTCAAGTCACATTTTTTGAGTATATTAATTTTTCAATAATTTTATGCCTATCTCCTCTTTGATTTACTGGAGGCAATTTTTTATAATCACCGTATAGATTTATAAGATAAGGTATATATCCCGAAGGTGCTTTTAGTTTTAAACATTCAAATTCAACATACTCGATGCTATCAAACCACTGCTTTTCTACTACTTCCTTTTTGAATCCGTATGATCCACCCGAACAAACCATCAATCTGTTATTCTCAGTGTTTTCTGCATTAATAGCATGAATTAGAGCAATCATTAACCTTTTTGGGAAAGGAAAAAGAAATATTTTATAAAAGACGCTCATTTTTCTACTTATTAATTTATAATTTGATTTTGCTAATATCATTTTTTGAAGCAGCATAGTACCTTTTTCTTGGATGCAAGATAATAACTTATTTGAATGGACGTCATCGAAAGGAAAGATGTCTATATAGATGCCGTGATGGATATTTACATGCTGTGTAACTTCTTCCTTGTAAATCGTATTATTTACTCGAAGCTTAGAAAAAGGCATAGCAAAATGAGGATCAGTATCCCAATTTTGTAAGAAATATAATGTCTCATTGTTACCCTCGAAATCATTTTTAAATAGCGTCATGAACTTATTATAATCTTTACGAGTCATTCCAATATCCACATCATCATCCCAAGGTATAAAGCCTTTATGTCGGACTGCTCCTAGTAGAGTACCAGCAATAATAAAATAATTTATTTTGTTCTTTTCTAAGTACTTTATTAGAAATCGCAATGCTTCAATTTGAATTTGTTTTACTTGATTTGTATCAATTGAAATTAATTCTGGTTCTCTCAAAAAAATCGACTCCTTTTATAACTTGACGGTTTGTCAAATTAAGTGCAACACTTCTTCCGAGAAGACCTCGTATGCAGTTTTCCAGTTGAGACATTTCCGTGGTCTCCCATT
>NZ_JACSMT010000050.1:0-17601 GCF_018618815.1 Exiguobacterium sp. s128
ACGATACCGGGGTTTTCGCTTTTTTTCTATGTTCGATTTAAAATCCGATGGATTTTATGTGTCAACCACACCTTATGGTGATGAGCCATTTTATTGGAAGTAAAAGGGTGTCCACATGGTAAAATATTGTTAAAAGAAGGAAGGGGCGATTCTTATTCACAAACCTATACTCGTATTGAGTCTCGTCGGCAGTCTTTTTCTGACCGGATGTGGAACGGAACAGCTGTTGCACCTGCAACGATCCTCGACTTACTGGGAAGCCATCAAATATACAAAAGAAGCCTATGAACCTGTTTCGAAAAAACAATCCGCCCTACTGCTGAAAACGTGTGAAAACACAAAGAATGTCGTCGCGATGCCAAAGTATTACCGGACGCTCGATACATACGGTCTGTACTTTAACTTACAACAAATCGGAACCAATACCCGACCGATTGAACTGCAATATATCGCAGCAGACAAGGAATACTTCGTGACGTGCCGTTCACCGAAGACGTTCCGCCTGACGGCTCATCCGATTCAGTTGAAGGATCATCCATGGCTGAAGGAGACAGACGGTCCAGAACATTCGCCGATCTCAGAACCGGCTTTGACGACCCGTCTATCTGATAAGGCGACGAAACGGAAACATGAGGTCGTCGATAGGACCGGACAGATTCAGCGAGTATCCATGCAATTTCCCGTAACGGGCCAAGTCGTAGTTCTGGAAAAGGAAGACGGGCAACAACAAACGCTTTTTGGATTACCGGCTTCGTTTGCCTATCCGACACTTGAACTGTCCGTCGAAAAGACGACAGATGGTCTGCCGTCTTCGACCTATGCCCTGTTGTTGAAAGGCGATCTGTATCAAAATCAACAAGATCTCGTCAAGATTTTCGGCAAACAGTCCGCTAAACTGACCCATCATCCGCTGCCTGACGTCTTACCAACGGACAAGACGATTCCCTACCTGACGCTTCGATTCGAAGATCCGGAACAGCCGATGGAAAAAACGATTTCCCTGCGTTACGAGACGACCGTCAAAGACATTCCTGTCCGCGGATTTAACGGTATCGGGACCGACAACAAAGAAATTCACGGTTTCCTTCATCCGAATGAAGCGGCATTGCGTGAAGGGAACTTCCGTCAATTGTCCTTATTATCCGACAAGCTGGCGAAACGGGTAGCAGATGAATTAAAAGACGTCACACTTGAAAAACCGCAAGGCAAACGGGCGGATGTCCGCTATTTGAGCTTGATTCAAGACGGAAAAATCCAGACGTTTGATCTGTATCTCAAAACACGTGCAAACAAAACGGATCTCTACTTAAAAGACATCCGAACTAAAAAAGCGGCTAAACTGTCCGGTGAACTGGCGACTGCCGTGACAGCCGAACTGGAGGACTAAGAATGCGACGAATGATTGCGTCGAGCTTGGCAACAGTTTTATTAACGGGATGTACCTCCGAACCTGAACCGGTTCATTATGATTATCTGCCGGAATTGTACGATACGTTGAATCTAACGGACTATAAGGATGATGATCCGAAGCTTGGCGTCCTCATCAAACAGGTGTGTGCGACGAAACCGGTCGAAGCTCCGAAGGATTATTCAGTCTGTAAACACTATTTCGTGAATCTGGTCAGCCAGTTCCCGGAATCGACGGGAACCCAGGCAGTTTACACGAAAACGAAACAAAACAGTTTTTTGTATTGTCATAATTCTGTTTCAAAACCGGGCTTTCACAAGTTGAATTCGAAACAGGACCAATTTCCGATGGATAAGCTGGTGGTTGCCAAAAAAGAGATCCATTTTGAACCGTTGCCTGCCGACTTCAAGCAAATCGTCCGGACATTCGACCATTCATTGATGGCCTCCGCGAGACAACTGACATTACCGACGACCGGTTATTTGGTCGCCCGGGCGACGAATGAACAAACCAAGCAGACGGTCGTCACGAATGTGATGGAACTGACACCATTAGTCGGAACGGCCCCGCTTTTCCTCCAATCGAATATCCAAATTCAGGAACCGTATGAAGTTCAGCTGAATCTGATGGGGCAACAACGATATCAAGCGGCTATTCATTCGTCGAAAGAACAAAGTACAATCGCGTTTAAGGAGCAGTCAAGTACAGACGGAACTTACGGCTTAGTCACGGTCACGGAAAAAAGCGGAAAGACCACTCATTACAAACTGACAATCAAGCAGGAACAACAGATGCCGACCGGTCTTGAATTGCCACCGGATGAGTTTTCAGACGATGAGTTCGTTTTGCCCCGCTATGCCGTATTCCATGACCGCCCGTTCGATAAGCTGAAATACAACTACAAGAAAGGACAGGTACAGGATAATGCGATTTCGGAACAAGAATTTTTAAAAGCCTCTCCGGACGAGACAAAACAATTAGTGCGATTGATTCAAGATAGTGAAGTGATAGAAAAGAAAGGACGACCGGCAAATCGGACATATCTGACGATCCTGAACGGTGAAAAAGCGCAACAGTTTAAAATCTATCTCGATCAACGAATCAACAAAATCGATGTCTATCTCGAAGATGTCCACCGAAAGATCAGTTTTAAGCTGTCCGCCGAGGGACGCGACTTGTTACTCGACACGTATCAGATCAAATAATCTAAAACACCAGATGTTCGACCGCGTAGAGGACACCGCAAAACAGGATGAACGCGATCCCTTCCTGCAACCATTCTTCGCGGGTCAAACGTTCCCGCAAAAAAGAGGCACAGGCAATCAACAGCGCAAAAAAGTACAGATAGACAAAACCGCCGGACAGGAAAAAACCGATGATGAACATCATGCCGAACAAGACCGTCAAACCTGAAACGATGCCTTTACGTGTCGTCATCTTCCGTCACCTCTTGGTTTCAGTTTTAATCCTTTTACCCACTTTCCAGATCATCCACTCCAGACAAAAACCGTCTCTCCCCTGCTCGTGGGAAAAGACGGTTTTGTTTATGCGTGAGTATGATCGGCGACGACGGCATATTCCGTGACAGCGTTTGACAGGACAAGCGGTTTGACTTCCGATGTGCCCTCGTCCCGTTTCTTATGGACGCCTTTATAGGCTTGGCTTGCTTGCCAGGCATGGAAATACGCTTGTTTTTCCCACGTCGTCATGATCGTGACGATATCGTGCTCGTCCTGACTGAGATCCACTAAGACCTGCATCCGGACAAATCCTTCCATCTGCTCAATTCCTTTCGTCGTCTGAAAACGGGCTGCGACTTGATCGGCTTTCCCGTTTTGTACACGCAATTGATTCATCACAATCCACATACTAGATCCCCCTCTTTCTTGACTATATCCAATATACCGAACGACTAGATCATCTTCCCACTGAGAGGACTTCAATCGAGCGTATTCGACAATCGGCGCAACTGTTCGTTGCCTTGTCGGTCGACAGCCTGAATATCAAAAAAGAGCGAACGGGGAAAGGCTTTCGGTAAGGCCTGAATCGTATGAAAACTGTCCTTTTTCCGGACATCCAGTGTCCGTTTGATATCTTTCAGCGGTACGTTCCGTTCTTGCTTCCCGTCGTAAGTCGCTTTATATGGATCAAACGTCAACCGGTTCAGGTTTTGGGAGCGATTTTCCCCGTAGACGATCAAATAACGTTTTTGTTCGACTTTGAGAACCCGTCCTTCAAACCAGTCGTTTGGTTGCGGCATTTGGCGGATCAGGCGGACGATCCGATAGGTCGAGTCCGTTTGTTGCAACACGAGTAACAGATGCGCTTTTTCCGTTTTGACGAATGCAATCGTATGGCTGTCACCGAGCGGTTCGATCCAGTACACCTGTTTCGTCGAAAATCGCACGTCCGGCTGATGCTGACGGACGGTCTCGACAATCAGTTGCGGCGTCACATCTTGAGGAGCTGCCTCGTTTGTTTGAAAGTAGAACAAGCTTCCTCCGAGAGCGAGCAGAAAAAATACACATAACAATAGCCGGTGTTTCATGACAGACCCGCATCACGAACCCGATGACAACCCGCCATCCCTCGTTTCATGATGCTCGCCCTCCTTTCATTTCCCAAGCGAAAAACCGTCAAAATAACGGCCGCCGTGTTCGGTAAGCCACTGTTCCACTAAATCAATGACCGGTTGTTTTTCATCCAACCGGAAAAAAGCTTCGAAAGCGTCCGCCAATCGTTTGGCCTCGACCGGATCGACGATAGCCAGACTGCGGATCAGCCATTTTCCTTGTCCTGTCCAGTGACCGGATGCCCGCAACCGGAAGTCCGGCGCTTGTTCGAGCAACCGGGAAGCGATTCCGAGCCCTTCCGTCCGGTCCGTCACACCGATGAAATCATCCAGCAGATCGGTCAGGAAGTACCGGGCCCGATCCAGTTCTTGTATCGAAAAAGCAGGCGGACCGGCCAACAGCTCCGTTTCTGCCTGTCCTTTCAACGGTGCAAGCAGTGCATGATTCCGCAGGACGAGTCCTTCTGCGACCATTCGTTGCATCGACGGACGTCCGCGATCCCGGTCCTGTCGGAAAAACGCCCGGATTGTCGTACTCGAATGAATGAAGGCTTCGACCGGATAACTGTCCGCTACAAATGATTCGCGGTACGAAGATGGCACCGTTTCGTCGATGATGACAAGATCCAGGTCCGATGTGGCAGTAGCTTGACCGCGGACGAAACTGCCTGCGAGTACCGCTGCATCACAGTTCGGATAACGCGTCTCGATAACGGAGCGTGCGGTCAGAAGTGCCTTTTGAAGCTGATCACTCATGTGTCTGATTTTGTAGCATCGTATTATCGGAAGCAAAAACAGCCAGTTCATCGCCCGGTACGGCGACGATCGAGACAAGACCTTGATCCGGTAACGTCATGTCGATGGCCCAGGATTCGTAATAGGTATCCGATCCGTTGATGACAAGCGTTTTCCCGGAACTGAACGTGATGAACAGATGTGGAGCGGCTTTTCCGATCCGGACGGCAATGATTCGTTCTGTATGTAACGTCACAATCAGATGAAGCATCTCTTCTTTCGGCATATGGCGCACGACCCAGTCCTTCGATGATTCAACATCCCCGTAATACAAACGGTCGGTCTCGATCCGGATTGAGATATCTGGAATCGTGGCATCATAGAGATTGATCAATTCGATGCTGATGAAGCCTGTCAGGTGAATCGTCGAGATTTGAGTTCCTGTCAAATAAGTAGAAACGAGCTTACGGGCGATTTGATGATCTTCTTTATTCATAATTCCACCTCTTCACAAAATAGTTGACGGTGATGTCGATCGTGTTGTCATTTTTCTTTCTTATAAATTTACCACATATTAGCAGTGGACGGGAGAGGCAACAAAAAAACAGATGACCGTTCGGTGAACGTCATCTGTCTTAAAAGGTCAATTCGCTTTTTTCAGGATGTTCAGCAGCCACTTCTGCAAGTCTTTGCCGCCTTCATAAAATGAACAGTCGCGGAGCTCAATCGTATGTCCGCCTGCTTGAATCAATTCGTTGAACGTATCTCCCAGATCGCGGTTTTCCCACTGGCGTTCATCGTTTAAATACTTGAAACCAAAGTTGCATTCGACATTAAAGATAATATGGAACGGTTCCTTAAACGATTGGACGGCGCGGATCATTTCAACTAAAATCATCCGTTTTGGTGTTGATTTTTTAAATGTATCGATGACCGTCGTCCGGCGTCCGTGAAATTCGACGACACGGACCGCACGTCCTTCATCGGCTTTGAAATCATAACTCGTCCGGATGGAGACGATGATTTCGCGTTGATCAGTTTGTTGCATATTCTACCACTGCCTTTCTCTCGCTTGAGTATACATCACTCGTGGCATGTCTTGAAGGGTTATTTCACAATCCGTCCTGAGAACGATTGAAACCTCCCATTATTTGTCTTATAATGAAAAATATGTTGAAAGGAGCTTGATTGTGAAACCGTTATTTTCCATTATCTTAACTGTTTGCTTACTGTTCACAGGATGTTACTGTACACTCGACGAGCAGACGGATGGTCCCCACTTCAAGTCTCGTGCGCGAACGATTTCGAAGTACCACACGTTTGACATCGAATTCTCAAAAGGTTTACGTCCGGATCAAGTCTCGGACCGGACTGTCACGATTACGGATTCGACGGGCGAACGGATGCAGACGGAACTTGAAGTCATTGACGGCAAGGAGCTCCGAATCAAGCCGCCCCGCTCGGGTTATCAAAAGGGACGCCGTTATATCATACATATCCGGGATTCGATTGATGCACGAAAACAAATTAAAAGTAATACGATAAAAGAACGGACCTTCACTGTTGATCGTTAAACAGGAAGCTCCGTTCTTTTTTTAGTCGGCGCGTTTCGGGAACAACGTGTAACTGAGGGAGATCAGCCCGTCGACGAGGAGGACAAGGAACCAGATTTGAATCGTCCGAAGCAAGGCTACGGTCTGATTGAAATCTGAAATCCAAAAAATCATTCCGGCCAACAAGGCACTTCCAATGACGAATGCTGTCAGGTGGCGGAAAAACCCTTCGCGTTCCCGCTTCGCCTTGGAGCGGACGTCGCGTACAACGTCCTTACGCAAAACAAGGTGTTGGTATGTCTGATCCGCCCACGCAATCAGTGATTTACCAAAGGCAAGTGAGACGCCGATGTAGATGGCGGCGACACCATGAGCCCACGTTGCTTCCGTCCCTTGCCTTAAGTCGTAAACGGTCAAAACGAGCAAGACAAGATCGATGACCGGTGACATAGCCATCAGACGCAATCCGAGTCGTTTTTTCCGCCAGCCATAGCGGACGATCAGTCCGGCAAGGATGAAGACCCAAAACATGATTTCACACACGATGATGCCCCACGCAATTCCGTTCATGTTGACTCCTCCTTTTTAATACGTGTGTATTATAAAAATACCAC
Source organism: Exiguobacterium sp. s128 (assembly GCF_018618815.1). NCBI lineage: Bacteria > Bacillati > Bacillota > Bacilli > Caryophanales > Exiguobacterium > Exiguobacterium sp. s128. Next base: position 6,883 of record NZ_JACSMT010000050.1, read on the forward strand.
ATCTGACACTGATTTCCTATTTTTTTAATACATTTGTATCAAAAAAATGCTATACTGGCGTCATGCCAAAACAAGTTGATCACGAAAAAAGACGACGCCAAATCGCAGAAGCGACCTGGCGTCTCATATCAACAGAAGGAATTGAACAAGCGACCGTCCGAAAAATTGCTGAGGAAGCCGGTTTATCGCTTGGTGCGTTACGGCATTACTTTGCAACTCAAGACGAATTGCTCCGCTTTTCGATGGAACTCGTCTCGGAACGGGCGCAACAACGGATTACCAGCATCTTCGAACAAGGAGGTCCGCCGAAGCAAGTCTTACTCGATGTTTTACTGGAAGTGTTACCGTACAAGGAAGACTATCAGCTCGAAATGAGCGTCTGGTTTCAATTCATGATGGCAGCCTATCGTTCCAAAACCGATACCGGCACGGATGATATTTTCCGGATGTGCCTCGTCCTGCTCGAACGGTTGCCTTCAGGTACGTTACGGGACGGAATCGACGTCCGGCTGGAAGCGGAACGGTTGGCTGCATTGGTCGATGGTCTGGCGTTTCATGCCTTATTCCGACCGGAACGGTTGACGAAAGACCGATTGAAGACGATTCTTGTCCACCACTTGAACACCATTTTCCAGTCATGACGACAACACCCCGTCCTCCTCTCAGGAGTGGACGGGGTGTTGTTTGTGTAAGCGGCGTTCTGCCAGGTGAAGCGATCCGGACCGCATCAGACCAAAACCGATGAATGCCAGCCAAACACCGTGGTTGCCAATCCAGTTGATGGACAACAGCAACAGCGCAAAAATCAGGAAGGCTTGAATCATCGAGTTCCGGACCGGCTTGGCCCGGGCGAGTCCGGAAAATATGCCTTCATACAGCATCGCAAAACCGCCGGTCAACGGAAAGATGAGAATCCAGCCATAATACAGACTCGAGATATCGAGCAGAACCGGATCGGTCGAAAACAGCTGCAACAATGGACGCTGAAAAATAATCAACAGTGTCATTATAAAAAGAATGGAAGCGAGACCAAACTGCCGCGTCAAGCGGACACTTTTCCGGTAACCGGCTTCATCGTATCGTCCCCGCGCCCGTCCGACGAGAATGGTTGAGGCACTCCCGAGCCCGCCAAACCAATAGGCAATCAAATACTGGATTTGAAGCAGAATCGCATTGGCAGCGAGAACGTCAGGTCCAAAAGCGGCTCCTGTCCGGGTAAACCAACCGGTTACGAGCAACAGGAAAATCGTCCGGATGAATAAATCCGCGTTGACCGTAAAAAATTGCCGGTACGCCTGGACGTGGAACAAAAGACTACGGTAGCTTGGTTTCCAGACCAGTTGCCGGAATATGAACAGGAATCCGAAGGCGACGATGCTGATTTCAGCGACGAGTGTCGCGAAGGCGACTCCTGCGACACCGTATCCGAGTCCAAGGACGAATACGACATCCAATATGATATTGATGACGTTACTGCACACTTGGATCAACAAGGCACGTTTCACCTGCCCTTGTCCGATTAAAACAAACGGTGCGCCGTACATCCGGTAATCGATGTAAGTCCTCACATCCGGCAACAACGTTTCCGGCGCCGCCAGTAAGTAAAGTCCACCCGTCGTCAGCGGAACGCGACAGAGCATCAGCACCAGCCCGGTCAAAAACCCAATCAAGACAGGACGGTACAAGGCGAAATGCAGAGCTGTTTCATCATGATGAACACTGGCTTGGGCACTGAAGCCGGTCGTACTGACCTTTAAAAATCCGAATAGCCAGTAAATCGTATTAAAAAAGACGGCCCCGATGGCGACCGCCTCTCCGGTTTGTCCGATGGCGATCGTATCTGTGACGCCGAGCAACGGTGTCAAGATACCCGACAAAATCAACGGGTAGGCGAGCAAGCCATACTGACGCGCCGTAACAGGTACTGTTACCATTTTCGTGCCTCAATCGAACGACTGAAAATCAACGGGTCCGTTGATCCAAAACGGCCGGTGATTTGTTTAAGGTGCTTTCTGGATCTACTAATAAGAGGATGGGTCGTCACAGGTATCATCACGTCTCCTTTTCCGTGTAGGCACACTGCTTTCATTCGTATCGGATGAAGCCTTGGTTATTATAAGGTATTTCAAATTTTTTTACTTAAAAAGTACTCCTGAAGTATGAACTTTATCAGAGTCACACTACAGGAGTACGGTGTTAGCGTCTGTGTCTGCCCGTCATAGGACGCGGACAAATTCTTTCGCCTGTTGTTCCAACTGTTTGGCGGAATCTGCCAACAGATCAAATTCACGGACGGTCTGTTCAAGTTGTCCGCTGCTCGTCTTGACCTTGTCAGAGATCCGTTTGATGCTTGTTGATACTTCTTCAACCCGCTGGATGATTCCCTCGATATTGCCTTTGACGTCTCCGATCGATTGGGAGACCTTATTCGACAAATTCCTGACTTCGGTTGCGACGACGTTAAATCCACGTCCGTGTTCACCCGCCCGTGCCGCTTCGATCGCAGCATTCAGCGCCAACAAATTGGTTTGGGCCGCGATATCACGGATCGTTTTGACGATGTCGGTGATCGAGTCGGTCTGTGCATGAAGTTGAATCAGATGCACCAGATTTTCTGTTGATTCCGCCTCCACTTGTTGGACGGTCGCGAGCACTTGGAGTCCATCCTGACGTCCGCTTTCTGATTTTACAGTCAAAAAGGCCGACGTTGCATTTAATTCCTGAGCCATCCGCAACACATCCTGCTGACGAATCGTAATATCAGTCGCCCGCCGTTCGATTTTGTCTTGATACGTGATGCCTTGCATCAACTTACGCCAAAACAGTTCATAAGCCGGACTACTTGTATATTCGGCGAAACAAAGATCGCGGTGCGATTTGCCCAGTAACTCGTTGACGGTGTACCCCATCGTCCGCGCAAACAGTTCGTTGACATAAGCGACCTTTCGTCGTTCATCAAACCGAATGATGGCTAAGTTTTGTTCGATGGCCCGAACGACTTGCGTATCCGTGATTTGGGTTGTTTGATCCTGCATCGGTATGCCCTCCCTTTTCTAAGTACACGTATCAATCAAAAGCGTATAGGATAATATTATCCGTTATAGCCGCTAATCCCTTCTATTTCGGGCTGTCGCCGATAAAAAATTCCCAAAAAAAGGTTCCCTTGTTTGAAGGGAACCTGCACACATCGATTCAATAGGCACTCCAACCACCATCCGCGACGACGATTGCCCCGTTGACGAAGCTGCTGTCTTCCGACACGAGGAACAGGGCCAGCTTGGCAATTTCTTCCGGTTGGGCGGTTCGCGGATTCAAGCCCATCCCGAGCATCGTCCGCCCCATTCCGAACTCGTTGATGTTCGTCATCGACTGACCGATGTTCGTCTCGACGGCGCCGGGAGCAATCCCGTTGCATCGAATCCCTTCCTTCGCATACAGATAGGCGGTATTTTTCGTCAATCCGACGACGGCGTGTTTTGAAGCTGTGTAGGCAGCTCCGGCCCGCGCACCGTTTAATCCGCCAATCGAGATGTTGTTGAGGATGACGCCATGCCCCTGTTCTTGGAATACAGGAATCGATAGCCGCATCAAACGCATGACGGCGGTCGTATTGACGGCAAAGACCCGTTCCCAGCGTTCATCCGTAACGTCTCCGACCCCTTCCATCCCGTCCATGATGCCGGCATTGTTGACGAGAATATCAAGTGTTCCGTATGTCGCCAGCGTTTCGTCGAGCAGTTGACGGACGGCGGCTTCGTCCGCAACGTTCGTTTCGACAGCGTGCGCTGTGCCACCGTTGTTCGTAATCGCTTCCGCAACCTCGACGGCCGCTTCCTTATGAATATCCGAGACGATGACACGGGCTCCTTCTGCTGCAAACAATTCCGCCATCGCTTTTCCCATTCCGGATGCAGCTCCGGTGACGATGATGACTTTTTCCGATAAACGCATAATACTCATCCTTTCTGATTGGATTTTGCCATTCCTTCCTCTTTTCCCGTTTTTTGCCCGAACAGTCGCACGGTCTGATGGCGATTTGATAAACGTTTCCGTGACAAAACACAAAAAAACCAGAAACTCCGTGATCGGAGTTCCTGGTGCTCGATATTTATTTTATTTCGCGGCTTGTTTTTTCTTCCGCCTGCTCATTTTTACTTTTTGCATCGAACTCGGCGCGTGTCATCACGTCTTCAACATGCATGTTGACCTCGACGACTTCAAGCCCTGTCATATCGCCAATCGCTTTTTTGATTTTTGCGACCGTTTCCTGGAAGATCGACGGGATGTTTTTGCCGTACTCGACGATGACACGGAGGTCAAGCGCCACTTGGCGTTCGCCGACTTCAGCGCCGACGCCTTTTGTGATGTCTTCCGTGCTGCGGAGACGATCCGTCAAACCGCTCATGAATCCACCACTCATTGATAAAATGCCTTGGACTTCGTTTGAAGCAATCCCGGCGATTTTTTTGATGACCTGATCTTCGAACGTTAATTTGTTTGAACGTACCTCTTCAGTTTGTCCAGTCGTGTTTAATGATTCGTTTGCCATTTGAAATCTCTCCCTTTTAATTAAGTGTCAGGTTATTTATATATGAATCAGTCCCGGTTAAAGAACTGAATCCATCCTTCAATATCGAGTGCTCCGTCCCGCCATTTCCCGACTAAAAAGCCGATTGTGGTAAAAACGAGCAGTAACAGCGTTGGGCCGAACCCGATCGTCAGGAACAGAATCGCGATCACGAGTCCAACAAGACCGCCGATCAATCGGAACCGGTACGGATACAACTGTTCTTTCGTACTCATGTTCAATTCCTCCCTTTAGACGACACGTTCTGATGTTTTCGTTTTCGTATCACTGATTTTGACTTTTGTACTCGTCACCGGCAGTTCAAGTAAGGATTCGACGGCGTGCTTGGCACGTTCCTGGATGTCTTTGCCTATCGTCGGTAATCCATCTTGACCAAAGACCGAGCAGTCAACCGTCAAGGCGACCGTCTCTTTTTTCGAATGGATGTCTGCCTGGACGCTTGGCGTCCGGACTCCATTGATACCACGAATCGACTCAAGAGCCGTCCGTTCGATGGTTTCTTTCGAAATCGTGATGTTGCCATCTCCTGTCCGGATCAACAACCGTTGACCTTTCGAGCGGCTGAGTAATCCGGTGAATAAGAGAATAACGAATACGAAAGCTAAAAAACCACCAATTGAGAGCACCGTGTAGCTGTACCATTGTTGATCCTGCCATTGTTCAAGTAACGGGCTGAGTCGTGGAACATCGTAGACGCCGAGGACCAGTAAGCCAACACTCACTAACCCGAGCAGACCGATGAGAACGAGTAAAAAACGATTGAACCCATTCATCTTCATCTCTCCTTTTACATAACGTTGTAAGATTCTTTCACATAAGACATTCGCTAGCTGAAATATTATGTGTATGGCGTGTTTATTCCCGTTCACTAGACCTTAAAACATCTAAACGCACTTTTAATTAAAGTTCTATTATTCTGACAATTTAACGTTGAGTTATTCAGAAACCAGTGTTTTATTTACTATATTTCATAAAAAAAGTCCCGTTAACTCAAAAAAGAGGAAGGAACTTTCGGATTTAATGAAATTTCAGGAATTACCATACAGATTATACGCTGTCAATATCATTTTACTCGGACAGGAAATGCGACGTTTCCATCGCCTTGTTTCCACCACCCATAGACATGATAAATATAAAGACCTTTCTTGTTTGGTGCCGTGAACTGTTCCTTCTTCAGCTGAATGGTTTTATTCGTTCCATCCTTCTGCCATTGTTCAGTCTTGATGCGTTCAGGTGTGGGACCGTCGTTAAACACGATCTCAATCTTCTCACCGGGTGTGACGACAACCGGTGTCTGGTTGGCTGTCATGTCGAGCGGGGTCGAATAACTAAGATCCACACATTTGCTGTTTAACAGGCTCCTCCAGCAAGACGATCCACTCGTCACGTCGATCTTCGACCCATTGACGGACACGTCCGGTTCAGGCGGTGCGCCGCGAAACGGTTCGAAATATAAAATTAATCCGCCGACTAATAAAAGAATAAGCCAAAATCCTTTTCGCATGGTTTTTTGTCCCTTCTGCCTTCTAACTGTCCGTCCGAGGTTTGCTGATGTTTAAAAAAGGTTAATACTTCTAAGTTGAGTTAAAAAATATGTAGGAGGTTTTTTGAATGATCGAAAACAAAGTCGTCATCATTACAGGAGCGTCAAGTGGCATCGGGGAAGCCACGGCTAAGTTACTGGCGAAACAAGGTGCGCAATTGGTACTCGCAGCACGCCGGGAAGATCGTCTGAAAACTTTGCAACAAGAAATCGAAGAACTCGGCGGCAAAGCCGTCTATCAAGTAACGGACGTCACGGACGCGTCGCAAGTCGATGCGCTCGCGAAACTCGCGCAAGACACGTTTGGTTCGGTCGACGTGCTCGTTAACAACGCCGGCTTGATGCCGTTATCGAAACTGAACAAAAACAAGCAGGATGAGTGGAACACGATGGTCGACGTCAACATCAAAGGCGTTCTCTATGGCATCGGTGCCGTTCTGCCGTATATGCGCGAGAAGAAACGCGGACACATCATCAATATCTCCTCTGTCGCAGGACACGATGTCATGCCGTCGAGTGCCGTCTACAGCGGGACGAAGTTTGCGGTCCGTGCCATCACGGAAGGCTTACGAAAAGAAGAATCGGTCGAAAACAACATCCGCGCGACGATCATCTCGCCGGGAGCAGTCGATACCGAATTGAAGGATCACATCACGGATGAAGAAATCAAACAAGGCATCGGCAACTTAAAAGCGATGGACGCAGGTGCGATTGCCCGGGCGATTGCCTACGCTGTCAATGAACCGGAAGATGTCGCCGTCAACGAAATCTTAATCCGCCCGACAGCACAACAATAATTCAAAACGAACACCGCCCAAGCAGGCGGTGTTTTTTAATGGAGCAATCGTTCGGCGATCAACTCATAGGACCGGAGCCGTTTTTGCTGATCAAAGGCATTGTTGATCAACAGGAACTGATCGGTCTGATACCGGTCGGACAAGTCCTGCAGTTCAGCAGCAATCTTTTCTGGTGTTCCGACGATCGTCCGCCGGCGGTCCTGCTGTATTCGTTTTTGTTGATCTGCATTCCATGACTTGTTTTCGGTCGTCGCAAACGACGGGACAATCGAATGGCCGAGACGGATCCCTTGAATCCAGGCGTCCTGGGTCCGTGCCAGTTCTTCCGCCTCTTCCATCGTCTCGGCACAGATGACGAAGACACAAACGATGACGTTGGCTGTCCGCCCTTCGACCGGAACGAATGCGTCCCGATAGGTCCGTAATGTCTCTTCCCACTTGTCGGGATTGATGAAGTGACCAAACACAAGTCCGTGTCCGCGCTCAGCAGCGAGTATCGCACTGCGCGGCGACAGTCCGAGCACGGATAACGGGATCCGTTCCTCGACACGCGGCGTCGTCTTGACGATCCGGTACGGATGGCGGGAAGATAACGTATCCGTCAAAAATCCTTCAACTTCGTCGAGTAAACGCGGAAATTCGTCCGCTCCGTCGTCCTCCCCGTCCGTCAACGCACGTCGGGTCCGTTCACTGCCGCCCGGCGAATTGCCAATTCCGAGTTCAATCCGGTTCGGATAGAACGCAGCCAGCGTCGAAAACGTCTCGGCGATTTTTAGCGGACGATACTGAGGTAACAAAATCCCGCCGGACCCGAGTTTGATCCGGGATGTCACGTCCCCCATCCGGGCGATGAATAATTCCGGTGCGGCACTGAGCAAGCCGTTTGTATTATGATGTTCAGCGAACCAATAGCGTTCGTACCCAAGACGTTCTGCCTCGAGGACCAGCCGTTTCGTCGCTTCCATCGTCTGTTCGATCGTATCCCCTTCATGTAACGGGACTTGATCCAATATTCCTAAACGCATGAACTCGCCTCCTCTACACATTCAGTGTACGCGGTCGATGCGCTGAATTCAAAAAGAAGGCATCGTCAGGCGCGGACAAGCCGGCGGTCTTCGATGATCAGACCGTCTCGCATCTCGATTTTCCGGTTCGCCCGTTCGGCGAGTGCCGGGTCATGGGTGACGAATAAGACGCCGCAGCCCTTTTCTTCGTTTAGGCTGCGTAACAGGTTAAAGATGATGTCACCCGTTTCCGTGTCCAAATTGCCGGTCGGTTCATCCGCCAGCAGCCATTTTGGTTCGTGCACCAGCGCCCGGGCAACAGCGACCCGTTGTTGCTGCCCGCCGGACAGTTGTGACGGGAGCGAACCGGCTTTGTCCGCGAGACCGACTTTTTTTAGCAACGACAAGGCCCGCTCTTTTTTGTCATAGGTCACTTTTCGACCGAACAGCGGTGCCATGACATTTTCATGTGCCGTCAGCGTCGGGATCAGATGGAACTGTTGGAAGATGAACCCGACATTCTCGAACCGGAAGTCAGACAAATCCCGACTTTTTAATTGATGAATCGCCTGGTCACCGTACGATAATGTACCGCTCGTCGGACGATCGAGCGTCCCGATCAAGCTGAGTAACGTTGATTTACCAGAGCCCGACGGTCCGATGATTGAGATGAAATCACCGGCATCGAGCGTGAGATTGATATTCGATAACGCATGGGTCTCGATCCCGTCACCGGTAAAGGACTTTCCGATTTGTTGGCAGATGAATGTATCTTGCATGATTGCCCTCCTCGTTGTATGCAACTGTCTAACTGATTCTCTTTTCATTTGGAAATTCCTGCAAAAAAACGACCTTCTGAAAAAGAAGGTCGTTTCAAGAAGACATCGATGGACGATTGGAATGGCGTTTTTTTTGATACATCCATTCATACGGGACAATATAAAACAGACAAGCGAGTGTTGCGAACTGGATGATTCCTCCCATGTTGCGTCTCGACTCGACAAACGTCATCTGACCAAAGTAATCATAAAAACCAACGAATAACAGGATCGCGAAGACTCCGGCTGTCAGATAAATCAGCAAACGTAGCGACAACGGATATCGCCTCGCGATCAAGAGCATCGGTAGCCCAATCGCAAACGTAAACAGCGTCGTCGCAAAGGTGCCGAATTGATATAAAAATTCATTTTCAACATTGGTCAAAAAGGCATAGGCTGTGAACAACAAAAAGGATCCAATTGCACTGACGGCTGAATAACTGACCAAACGCATGACGACATTTCTCCTTTCAAAAGTGAAGGCGTTTTCAAAAAAAGACAGACGACCATCATCTTGCTATCGCAAGACGATGGATGACATCAGATAAGGTTTCGGCTTCCAGTTCCGCCTCGAGTGCCTGTTGTGCACGAACGAAGGTATCGTCGAGCGTCGATTGGATATTCCGACCGACCGGACAAGCTGGATTCGGGTGTTCATGCATCGAAAATAACGTCTCCTTTGGTTCGACGGCGCGGTAAACCATCAACAACGTGATGGCAGCCGCATCTTTCGTCAACGTCGCACCCGTTTTTCCGGCGACGGTTTGGAGTAGACCCGCTTGTCGTAACAATCCGGTCAGACGGCGAATGACGACCGGATTCGTATTGACGCTCCCGGCGATGTATTCGGAAGACAAGGCTTGACCCGGGTGGCTGGCGATTAACGCCAGTATATGAACAGAAACCGCTAAACGACTATTAATCATTTGTTTCACCACCAATGCTTTCAGTTTAATGAGCTCGACGTTTAATGTCAATTGGCTTGACAATCGCAATTTCTGTAACTAAACTAATTACATGTAAGGGATACATACTATCGAAGGAGGCGTTATTGATGAAGATTGCGATTATTGGAGCCAGCGGAAAAGCAGGTCGTGTCATATTAGAGGAACTGGCGGAACGAGGGCATGCCTTAACGGCAATCGTCCGTGATGCAACCCGCACGAAACACGATACCGTACTCGAAAAGAATGCATTTGAACTGACGACGGAAGAGTTGACGGATTTTGACGTCGTCATCAATGCGTTTGGCGCGGCTCCGGGGAACGAACACCAACATGTCGATCTCGGACGGCACTTGATTGATCAATTGCGCGGCACGTCGACACGACTGATCATCGTCGGTGGTCCCGGCAGCCTGTACGTCGATCCAGTAAAAACGGTCCAACTGGCGGATACACCGGACTTTCCGGCGGCTTACCTGCCGACCGCGAAAAATCAGGCGAAAAATCTAGCTGATTTACAACAGACCGTCGATTTGCACTGGACGTTCATCAGTCCGGCCGCTTTTTTTGATCCCGAGGGAGCTCGCACCGGGCAGTATCAATTGGCGCAAGACGTCCTGACGGTGAATGCAGCCGGCGAAAGTTACATCAGTTATGCGGACTATGCCATCGCTTTGGCGGACGAAGTCGAGCATCATCGCCATGATAAGGAACGGATTTCTGTTGTTTCAAAATAAAACAGGAAGCTGACTTTCTCATATTTTGAGAGAGTCGGCTTTTTTGTACATTCTATCAAAATTAGGCGATTCACCTCCCTTTCGGGTATAATACCTTTCAAGGAGGTGAAAATCATGTTGAAGCATAACGCCTACAAATTCAGAATATACCCGACAAAAGAGCAGGAAATCCTCATCGCGAAGACCATTGGTTGTTCGCGCTTCGTCTTCAACCACTTTTTAGCGAAGTGGGATGAGACGTATAAAGCGACAGGTAAAGGACTGTCTTACGGTTCTTGCTCGAAAGAA